>CAJXHQ010000264.1 GCA_913054485.1 uncultured Paracoccaceae bacterium | reverse complement strand
TGAGGGCCGGGCCCGTGCCGCCGGGGAGGGGGCAGCGCGCCCGCCCCGAGGGGGGCGGTGGGGGCGCGGCCCGGCCTAGCGGCCGGTCCGGGTGCCAAATCTTGGCCGGTGCATTCGACGAAAGTTTTGACCTGACCCCTGTTTCGGAGGCGCTGGCGCAATGACACCTTTGGAGTTCGACCAGAGCCACCTCTGGCACCCCTACACCAATGTCACCAAGCCGGGCCGCACTTTCGTGGTGGCCGAAAGCGAAGGCGTGCATATCACCCTGGATGACGGCACCCGGCTGGTCGACGCGATGTCGTCGTGGTGGTGTATGATGCATGGTCACCGCCACCCGGCGATCACCGGCGCCATTCACCGGCAGCTCGACACGCTGCCGCATGTGATGTTCGGCGGGCTGACCCATGAACCGGCAGTGGACCTGGGCCGCAAGCTGCTGGAGATCACGCCGGACAGTCTCACCCGTATTTTTTACTGCGATTCAGGTTCGGTCTCGGTGGAAGTGGCGATGAAAATGGCCGTCCAATACCAGCACGCCATGGGCTTTGAGGGCCGCAGCCAGTTCGCCACGATCCGCTCCGGCTATCACGGCGACACCTGGAAGGCGATGAGCGTCTGCGACCCGGATACCGGCATGCACCACCTGTTCCAGGGCGCGCTGAGCGTGCAGCATTTCGTCTCCCGCCCGCCGGTGACGATGGGTCAGGACTGGATCGAAGATCCGGCGCAGAATGGGCTCGGCGAACTGCGGCAGGTGCTGGAAAGAGGTCGCGACAAGATCGCAGCCTTCATCCTGGAACCCGTGGTGCAGGGCACCGGGGGCATGTATTTCTACCACCCCGAATACCTCAACCAGGCGCGCGCGATCTGCGAAGAACTGGGCATCCTGCTGATTTTCGACGAGATTGCCACCGGCTTCGGCCGCACCGGAGAGCTGTTTGCAACCGGGTTCTGCACGGTGGAGCCGGATATCATCTGCCTCGGCAAGGGGCTGACCGGCGGCCATATTTCTTTTGCCGCCACGATGACCAATGACCGCGTTGCCGAAGGCATCGGCGGCGGTAATCCAGGCATCTTCATGCATGGCCCCACCTATATGGGCAACCCGCTGGCCTGCGCGGCGGCAAAGGCCTCGCTGGACCTCTTGACCGGGCAGGACTGGCGCGGCCGCGTGGCAGAGATCGCGGCGCAGATGGAGGCAGAGCTGGCCCCGGCCCGCAGCCTTCCCAATGTTGCGGATGTGCGGGTGCTGGGGGCAATAGGCGTGATCGAGATGAAGCACCGGGTTTCCGCGGATGAAGCACATATGCGGGCCAAGGAGATGGGCGTTTTCCTGCGCCCCTTCGGGCACAATATCTACACCATGCCGCCCTTCATCACCGCGCCGGACCAGCTGACCGAAATCACCGCAGGCATGCTGCGCCTCGCGCGGGAGCTGTAGGGTGGAGTTCCGCTGGCTCGCTCAAACCGGCGCGGAAGAGGCCATTGTGGTTTTCGGCGGCTGGGCCGTCGGGCCTCAGGTCTTTGCGCATCTGGATGGGCCGCAGGATGTGCTCTTTGCCAGCGACTACCGGGATCTGAATGCGGAGCTTCCGGATCTCAGCGGCTATGCCCGGGTCACTCTCCTGGCCTGGTCCTTTGGCGTCGCGTCCTACGCGCATTGGCAGCGGGGCCGCCCTGATCCCTTTTCCCGCAAGGTTGCGGTCAATGGCAGCTTTACCCCGGTGAACCGGCTGACCGGCATCCCTCCGGTGGCCATGGCCCGCACAGTAGAGAGCCTGAGCCACGCCGCCTTTCAGGGATTCCTGACCAGGGTGTTCAATGCGCCGCAGCCGGACACCGCGCTGGACGAGGCCGCCCGCCGGGCCGAGCTGAACGCTGTGGCCCTGCGCGGTGATGCCCCTGCGCAGCGCTTTGACCGCGTGCTGATCAGCGGCAAGGACCGGATTTTCCCGTCTGCCAGCCTGCGCCGCGCCTGGGAGGGCCAGCCGCTGCGCGATCTGGAGGATGCGCCGCACGCGCCTTTCAGCCGCTTCACATCCTGGGAGGAGCTTCTGTCATGAAGGATATCGCCGCCCCGCTGCTGGATCAGAGCCGGCTACGCGCCAGTTTCCGGCGCGGGCTGGAGACCTACCACAAGGATGCCACAGCGCAGGCGCGGATCGCCCGCCGGCTGGCGGAACTGCTGCGGCAGGCGGGGGCTCCGCAGTATTTCGGCGAAGCCTTTGAGTTCGGCTGCGGCACCGGGCTGCTGACCGAAGAGCTGCTGGCACATCACAGTTTCGGGCAGCTGACGCTGAACGACCTGGTGCCGGAAGCCGCTCGGGGGCAGGTAGTGCCGGGGTGCGGCGAGGCCCGGTTTGTCTCCGGTCCGGTGGAGACCGCGCCGCTGCCGCAGGGGCTGGACCTGATCGCCTCGGCTTCGACTGTTCAGTGGGTCGCTGATCTGCCTGCGCTGCTGGAGCGGTTGACAGCGCATCTGGCACCGGGCGGCTGGCTGGCGCTCTCCGGTTTCGGGCGCGGCCAGTTCTGTGAACTGCAGGCGCTGAGGTCCTCCGGCGAAGCCCCGTCATATGCCGATGCAGAGGACTGGCCCGCGATGATGCCGCCGGGGCTGGAACTGGTAAAGCTTGAGCAATCCGCGCAGGTGCTGGAGTTCTCCTCTGCCCTGGACCTTCTGCGCCACCTGCGCCGCACCGGGGTCAATGCGCGGGCAGGGGGGCAATGGAGCCGTGCGCGGCTGGCAGCCTTTGAGAATGACTACCGCAGCCGCTTTGGCAGGAACGGGCAATTGCCGCTGACCTATGATGCGGTCTGGGTGCTGGCGCGGAAATGCTGAAGCCGCCGCAGTAAGCGAAAAGGCCCGCCTCGGCCGGGTTAGGAGTTTTCGAAAGCGGGAACTCTTGCAAGTATCCGGTCCTGCAGCCGGTAGCCCCCGGGGGCGATTTCAGCACGGAAGTCCGCGTCGTGGCTGACCAGCAGGATCGCCTGATCCAGATCCTTAAGAATTTCGGTCAGCCGGGTGTAATTGTCCGGGTCCAGCGCATTGGTGGGCTCGTCCAGGATCAGCACTTCCGGTTCCATGGCTAGGACCGAAGCAAGGGTCACCAGGCGTTTTTCACCGCCGGACAGTTTGTGGGTCACCCGGTCGCGCAGGTGCATCAGGCCCAAGCGTGTCAGAACGCTGTCGACAATGGCCAGCGCCTCCTGTTTGGACTTGCCGAGGTTCAGCGGGCCAAAGGCCACGTCCTCGGCCACGGTAGGGCAGAACAGCTGGTCATCAGCGTCCTGAAACACCAGCCCGACCCGGCAGCGCACTTCGTGGAAATCGGCCTCTTCGGTGCAGGTCTTGCCGAAGGCGGTGACCGTGCCGCGGGACGGGGCGAGAAGCCCCATAATGATTTTCAGCAGCGTTGACTTCCCGGCCCCGTTCGGGCCGATCAGCGACAGCCGCTCGCCGGGCTCCAGCGTCATGGACGCGCCGGCAAGCACCGGGTCAAGCCCGGGATAGGAAAAGTGGATGTCGTTGAGTTCAAGCAGCGGCATAGAAGACCTCGGCCCCGATTAGGGCGGCAAGCGCGGCGGCCAGCGCCAGTGCAAAGAGAATATCCGCGCGGCTGAGCCGGAAGTCTTCCAGCAGCAGGATGCGGCCGGAGAAACCCCGGCATTTCATCGCCGCCAGGATCCTCTCGGAGCGTTCGATGGCGCGCACCAGCATCATGCCGACCAGGTAGCCGTAGCTGCGGTATGTGTGCCAGTTGCTGCGGGGCCGGAAGCCGCGCAGTTTCATCGAGGTGCGCAGGCGCAGGTATTCTTCACGCAGGACCTCGATATAGCGGATGGTGAACATCATCAGATGCACCAGCCGTTCCGGTGTCGTGAGCGCAAACAGTGCGTGGCCCATGGTGACCGGCTCCATCGAGCCGACCAATGTCATCACTGCAAGGATGACCGCATTGGCGGTGAGCGCAATGCCCGTGGCCCGCCACAGGCCTTCCCAGCTGGCTTCAAATCCCCAAAGCGTGAAAATTGGCGTGCCGGGCATGGTGAAAGGCAACAGCACAAGCGTGAAGATGATGAAACTGTCCATCATCGCCATCCGCTTTACCGTTTTCCGGAAGGGCAGCCCGGATATGGCCAGGAGCCACATGGACAGGCTTAGCGCGCCGGCCAGCACCCAAAGATTGCTGAGCGCCACCACGACCACCGCGTAGGTCACCGTCATTACAATCCGCATCCGCGGGTCCAGCGCAGAAACAGCGCCGCGCAGCCTGCCCGCGCTGGCGGTCTGGTTGCTGCCGGTCAGAACATAGGTCATGCGCTGGCCTCCAGCTTGCGCCGGGCGGCGATGTAGAAGCCAAGCCCAAAGAGGCCGAAGATGTAACCCATCCCGCCCAGGATGGTCTGCAGGTCGTTCTTGTTCTTATAGGCAGTGATTTCTTGCCGCAGCGGCCGCAGTTCCTGGCGCAGCATCGTGGCCAGTTCAGCGCGGGCCTGATCGCTCAGCCCCGCCGTGGCCGCCTGAGCGGCCGGCGAAGAAGCCGGGGCCGCAGCGGCCGCCGGGGCGGTTTTGCCCATAAGTTCAGCAACCTCCGCGCCGGACATGGAGATTTCAGCAAGGTGGCCGGCGCCCAGATCGCCGCGGAAAATATGGGTGACCGGCTTGATGGGGGTGTAGAGGAAAAAACCGTCATCATCGGTTACGGTTTCTCCCAGCTTGCCGCCGGCGCCGTCGAAGACCTCGATCAGCAGGCCGACTGCCATGACGCCATTGGAAAAGCCGACTTCGCCCTCGATATTGCTGCCCGACGGGAAGACCGAAGAAATCACCTTATGTGCCGCTGCGGGCAGCGGAGCCAGCAGTGCCAGCACCAGAAGAAGGGTGCGGATCATGCCAGGACTCCCTTGGCCGCGAACAGCTCGGGCTTTACCCGCAGGGCCAGGAACACGGCGGCACCGGTGAGCAGCGCCTCGATCACCATGACCGGAATATGGGCAAAGAAGACAAGCTTGGCCGCCGGGATGAATTCATCCCCCGACAGCATCAGCGAGAAGGCCACTGCGACAGTGGTCGCCGCGATGGCTATGCCGCCGCCGATTCCACCCCAGATCGCACCTTGCATCGGCGCCCCGCGGGCCACCAGCGGGCGGAAAACAAGCCCTGCCAGCACCGCGGGCAGGGCAATATTCACCGCGTTTACGCCCAGCACCGTCAGCCCGCCAAAGCCGAAGAACACCGCTTGCAGCAACAGCCCGACAAAAAGCGCCGGAAAAGCAGCCCAGCCGAGCACAAGTCCGGCCAG
>CAJXHQ010000263.1 GCA_913054485.1 uncultured Paracoccaceae bacterium | reverse complement strand
CAGCGCCCCTTCATCTTTCCCCAAATACTCCGGGGGAGCCGCCGTCAGGCGGCGGGGGCAGCGCCCCCTGCTCCGCCCGGCCGGCCAATTACTCCGCCGCCAGACCGCGCCCCTTCAGCAGCGCCTCAACCCCCGGCAGCCGCCCGCGGAACGCCGTATAAAGCTCCGCCGGATCTTTCGAGCCGCCGGTGGAGAGGATGTTTTCCTCCAGCGCCTTGGCGCGTTCGGGATCAAAGGCCCCGCCGGCCTCTTCAAAGGCCGCAAAAGCGTCCGCATCCATCACTTCCGACCACATGTAGCTGTAGTAGCCCGAGGAATAGCCGTCGCCGGCAAAGACATGGGCAAAATGCGGTGTTGCGTGGCGCATGATGATCGCGCGCGGCATACCGATTTCTGCCAGAACCTCCGCCTGTTTCGCCATTGGATCTGCCGGTGCCGCGCCGTCGTGGAAGGCCAGATCCACCAGCGCCGAGGCGACATATTCCACCGTCTGGAACCCCATGTCGAAGGTGGCGGCCCCCAGTACCTTTTTCAGCATCGCCTCCGGCATCGCCGCGCCGGTCTCGGCGTGGGTGGCAAACTCCGCCAGCACCTCCGGCACCTCCAGCCAGTGTTCATACAGCTGGCTCGGCAGTTCCACAAAGTCCCGCGCCACGGATGTGCCCGAAATACTGTCATAGGTCACATCCGACAGCATCTGATGCAGCGCGTGGCCAAACTCATGAAACAGCGTGCGCGCGTCATCCCAGGACAGCAGCGCCGGGTCGCCCTTGGCGAAGTTGCAGACATTGATCACCACCGGGGCCTGCACGTCAGGGAATTTCGCCTGCGCCCGCATCGCCGAGCACCAGGCACCGGAGCGTTTGGAGCCGCGGGCGAAATAATCACCAATGAAAACCGCCACATGTTTGCCGTTCCGGGTCACCTCCCAGGCACGGCAGTCCGCGTGGTAGAGCGGCACATCCAGCGGGGCAAATTCCAGCCCGAACAAGCGGTTGGCGCAGGCAAAGGACGCCTCGATCATCCGGTCGAGCTGCAGGTAGGGCTTCAGCTCCGCCTCATCCAGATCATGCTCCGCCTTGCGGCGCCTCTCGGCGTAGTAGCGCCAGTCCCAGGGCTCCAGATCGCCGTTGATCCCGTCTTCGCGCATCATCTGCGTCAGCACCTTGGCGTCTTCCTCGGCGCGGGCCTTGGCCGGGCTCCAGACGTCCATCAGAAGGCCTTTCACCGCCTCCGGCGTCTTGGCCATCTCGGTTTCCAGCTTGTAGTCCGCGAAGGTTTCATAGCCCAAAAGCTTCGCGCGCTCTTCGCGCAGGGTAAGGATCTCGGCAGCGATTTCCCGGTTGTCCGTCTCCCCGCCATTGGCACCGCGCGCGGCCCAGGCGTTGAAAGCAATCTCGCGCAGGTCGCGGCGCGGGGAGAATTGCAGGAACGGCGTGATGATCGACCGTGACAGGGTCACAACCGGGCCGTCCTTGCCCTTTTCCTTGCCCGCGGCCCGGGCGGCATCCACGGCAAACCCGGGCAGACCTTCCAGATCCTCCTCTGACAGCTCCATGAACCATGTCCGCTCATCCGCAAGCAGGTTCTGAGTGAAATTGGTGCCAAGGGTGGCCAGCCGGGACTTGATGTCCTGCATCCGCGCATCCGCGTCGCCTTCCAGCGCCGCGCCGCCGCGCACAAAGCCGCGGCGGGTCAGCATCAGGACGCGGGCCTGTTCGTCCGTCAGGCCCAGGTCTTCGCGCTGCTGCCAGACCGCTTCGACCCGCGCAAACAGCGCCTTGTTGGCGGTGATGGCTGAGAAATGCGCCGCCAGCTTGGGCGAGAATTCCCTTTGCAGCTCCTCCCGCTTAGGGTTGCTGTCGGCACCAGCGACAGAGAAGAACACCGACAACACCTGTTCCAGCGGCTGGCAGGGGGTTTCCAGCGCCTCAACCACATTGGCGAAGCTGGCGGGCGCGGTGTCACTGGCGATGGCCTCGATCTGCGCATTATGCGCCTCCAGTGCCGCCTCCAGGGCGGGCGCGAAATCCGTGTCCGAGATCTCGGCAAAGGGCGCAATACCGAAAGGCGTGTCCCAGTTTTTCAGCAGCGGGTTTGTCATGGCGCATGTCTCCTTTGCGGTGACGCTATCGCGGCGCGCCCCGGGTCGCAATCAGGCTTGCGCAATGCGCAGCACTTCCGCCAAGCTGCTCTCATTGATGAGGGAGAGTTACATGGCCAAGAACACCGGCTACACAGGCATTCAGACCACCGCAATCCACGCAGGCGAGGCGCCGGATCCGGCCACCAAGGCCTCCGCCCCGCCGCTGCATATGTCATCGACCTTCATATCCGAGGATATCGCAGGGTTTTCCGCCCATGACCTGACACCGGATAGCCCCTATACCTACGCCCGCTGGGCCAACCCGAATGTAGCCTCGCTGGAAGCTAAGGTCGCGGCCCTGCAAGGCACCGAGGCCTGCCTTGGCACCGCCTCCGGCATGGCCGCGGCGGCGGCGATCTTCTTCACCTTCCTGTCGGCGGGCGACCATCTGATCGTGTCGGATGTGTCCTACGCCGGGGTTGCGGAACTGGCCCGCGAGACCCTGCCGCGGATGGGGATCGAGGTGACGGCGGTGAATATGTCGGACCTGGAGGCGCTTTCCGCCGCGGTGCGCCCGAACACCAAGCTGATCCATTCCGAAAGCCCCGCCAACCCGATCCTGCGGCTGACCGACCTTGCCGCTGTCTCGAAGATCGCGCGGGACGCTGGCGCGCTGCATTCCTCGGATGCAACCTTCTCCTCGCCCATCGGCATGGACACAAATGCCTTGGGGATCGACCTGGTGATGCATTCGGCCACCAAATACATCGGCGGCCACGGCGATGCGGTGGGCGGCGCAGTCGCGGGCCGCACGGATCTGATTGCACAAATGCGCGCCGAGGCCTCGATCCATCACGGCGGCATCCTGTCGCCTTTCAACGCGTGGATGATCGCCCGCGGCCTGTCCACCTTGCCCCTGCGGATGAAGGCCCATGCCTCCGGCGCGCAGGCCGTCGCCGAATGGCTGGAGGCGCATCCCCATGTCACCAAGGTGATGTACCCCGGCCTTGCCTCTCACCCGCAATACGACCTGGCCCAGCGCCAGATGCAGACCAACTCCGCTATGATCTCCTTCCAGGTCGGCGACGCCGCCCAGGGCCGCGCTATCGCGCAGGCGATGATCGATCACATGGAGGTCATCCACTACGCCGTCTCGCTGGGCCATCACCGGTCGCTGGTTTTCTGGATGGAAACCCAAGGCCTGATGGAGACCTCCTTCCAGCTCCAAGGCGCCCAGGCCGAAAGCTACCGGGACTTTGCCGGCGACGGCATCTTCCGCCTGTCAGTGGGGCTGGAAGACGCCGAAGACCTGATCACCGATCTGGACCGGGTTCTGTAGCTCACCCCGCCAGGGTTCTAGCTTCCCGCAGCCAGCCCCTGGGCCAGTGTTGCGGGGAGAATATGAAGTGAAACCCCTGCGGCATTTGCAGCCAGTGCGATGCGCCATTCAAACCGGCCCATCTCCCCGTCCCTGTTGATCACCACAATCACCGGTTCCTTGCCGGTGACTTCGGCGGCAAACAGGGCCTGCTGGACACTGTCCAGGCTGCTGCGCTTGTCCAGCCCGAATTCGATCACCCGGTTGGCGTTCTCGCAATCCACCCGGATCGAGGCCGCGCCGCCGGGATAGATGAAATCATGCACCACCTCCGGCTCACCGCCAAAGAGTGCGCCGCACAACAGGGCGATATAAGAGGCTTCGTTCACGGCGCAGTCCGGGTTGGGTACACCGTTACCTGCCCGTAAAACGCAGACCGTTCAACCTTCGGCTAGCGCTCGAACTTCCGGTTCATCCGTTTCTCCAGCCGCCGCAGCAGCAATGACAAGCCGATGGTCATGGCGAGATAGACCAGCGCCACCACATTATAGGTCTCAAAATAGCGGAAGTTGCCCGCCGCCGTCACCTTGCCCAGCTGTGTCACGTCCAGCACTCCCAGCACCGACACAAGTGACGAATCCTTGACCAGCGCCACGAAATCATTGCCCAGGGGCGGCAGGATTGTTCGGAAGGCCTGCGGGAAAACCACCAGCCGGAAGCGCTGCCAGCCATTCAGGCCCAACGCCTTGGCGGCCTCCACCTGGCCCTCGTCCACCGCTTGCAGCCCGGCGCGGAACACTTCTGAGATGAAGGCGGAATAGGCAATCATCAGCGCGATGATGGCCCGCCACAGCAAGGAAAAGCTTCGGGTGCGGATGGGTTCCAGCCCCAGATAGCTGCCGAGGAAATTGCGCAATTCCACCAGCGCAGGGGCCAGCACAAAGGCCACATATAGTAAAAGCACAATGATCGGCACACCGCGCACGACCTCGACATAAAACCGGCAGAGCTGCCGCACCGCGATCCATTTCGATCCGGAGCCCAGCGCCAGCAGCAGCCCCAGCGCCGAGGCCAGGAAGAAGCTGACAAAAGTCACGAAAACCGTGATCTTCACGCCCTTCATCAGGGTGGTCAGGATCTGCAGATAGAGATCATCCGCCGCCACCTGCCAGCCGAGGTACAGCCCCGTCAGGCAGACCGCCGCCAACCACCAGGGGAAATCCTCTTTCTTGTCCGTCTTTGCGCCGCGCGAAGCCGCCATGCCTGCACCTCAAGAAAAACCCCGGCACCAGGGCCGGGGCGGTTGTTCGTGTCAATCGGCCGTTACTGGCCCAGCTTATACTCCAGGAACCACTTGGTGTTCAGCGCCTCCAGCGTGCCGTCCGCCTCCATCGCGGCGATGGCGGCATTGATCGGCTCCACCAGATCGCTGCCCTTGGGGAAGATGAAACCGAAGTCCTCGGTGCCCAGTGGCTCACCGACGATTTTCAGACCGCCGTCAGATGCCGCAACATAGCCATTGGCGGCCGTGCTGTCGGACAGCGCCAGATCCACATCCCCGGTGCGCAGCGCCTGCACCGCGGCCCCGAAGGTCTCGAACAGCTTGATGCGCGGGTTGGCCTCATCGCCGTCGAGGATGTCATAAACGGTGACATAAAAGGGCGTGGTGCCCGGCTGCGCGCCCGCCAGCAGATCCGGATCAGCCTCAAATCCCGCCGCGTCCGAAAACCGGTCTTCATCGCCCGCCACGATCATCCGCATCTGCGAAGTCAGGTATTTTCGGCTGAAATCCACCTTCTCCATCCGGTCTTCACGGATGGTGATGCCGGTCATGCCCATGTCGTACTGGGCTTCGCTGACCGCCGGGATCATTGCGTCCCAGCTGGTGTTTTCATAGATCACGGTGATGTTGATACGCTCGGCAATCTCGGCCATGGCATCATATTCCCAGCCGATGG
>CAJXHQ010000262.1 GCA_913054485.1 uncultured Paracoccaceae bacterium | reverse complement strand
GCTACCGGATCCCTTTAGGCGCTTCGAAGCGCCTTAAGCAAAGCGTCTTGCCATGGCGCTTTCAAGCGGGTTGTGAACCCGCTTTTTCCAAGCCCTTTCAAAGGGCCTTGGCGGCGCTCAGCCTTCCGGCAGAGCCACCTTCATGCTGGCCGAAACAGGCGCCAGGGCGACCTTGCCCGCCCGGTCCTGCAACCCCCAGAGCAGCAAGGCCGAGATCGTATCAGGCCGCACCCTGCCCAGCATGATCACCGCGCCCTCCTGCCCGGCACGGAAAGCCGCCTGATCCAGGAAGCGCCGGATCGCCCGCGGGCTCTGCCCGGCGCCGTCAAAATCACGGAACACAACCCCCGACGGCACGCCGTTGCGCGCCGCCAGTTTCTGCACGGTATTGAGCCCCTTGTTCTGCATCACCAGCCCCAAGCCGCCGGCCGCTGCCACCGCCGAGACCTGATCCGCCAGCGCCCGGTTTCCCTGAACGCCGGTTCCGGTGCCTTCCAGCACGCCAATGGCTTCGGGCAGATTTTCCAGCCAGACCGGCAGTGCCGTTTCGGCATCCTGCGGAGCTGCCTCTCGCGGCAGGTTGGCAAGCATCAGAACCTCGAAACCTGCGGCGCGCCGGGCGGCCATTTTCTCTGCCGCGTCAGGGGTTTCCGGGTCGATCGCAAAGCTTAGCGGATAGGGGAACCCTTCCAGTGCCTCGGCGCCGATAGACTTGCCATCGTCGATCAGAACGATGGACATCAGCGGGCGCCCTTCGGGATTCTCGAAAGGTTCGGAATAGGCCTCAAAGGGGCTCAGCAGGGCCGGGCTGACAGACTGCACTGCCTCTCCCGGCAAAGAGCCCGCTGTTTCATCACGTTCGGTAAAGGGCACAACGGGCGTGCCGATCTGCACCGTGCCGCTCAGGTCTTCCTCCGGCAGGGCCGCGGTTTCGGTCTCATCCTCGGCGTCGTGCGGCGCCGGCCGCCGTTCCGGCGGGGTGTCCACCTGCGGCAGGCGGCCCGGCTCCGGCGCGCTCCCCGGCAAGCCGGCCCCTGAGACCCCGGGCTGCCGCGGCTCTGCCGCCGGTAGCTCAGGCACCGGCGCAGCGGGCGAGCCTGCGGCGTCTTCAGTGGTTCCGGAAGCCGTTTCCCCGACCGGGCTGTCCTTATCAAGAGGGCCGGCAGTTTCTTCCGTTGGCTCAGGCTCCGGTTCTGGTTCCTTCGCGGGCAGCGGTGCCGCAGGATCAGCCGATACAACCGGCGCACTGTCGGTCCCCGGCTGGGAGGGCACAGGCGCGCTGACCGGAGGCTGCAGCGGTGTTGCATCAGGCAATGGCAATTGCGGCACGTCCCCGGCGCCAGAGGGATCCGCCAGTTCGCCAGCAGTATCCGCAGCCTCAGGACGCAACGCAGGGGCGGTATCTGCTGCCCCGGATACGTCCGGCTGCTGCGTGGAACTGTCCGTTTCAGGCGCTGCAGGCATGGCTTCGGCAAGATCCGCATCCTGGCCGGAAGCGGTGACGTCCAGGCTTTGCCCGCCGGACGGATCTGCCGCAGGTTTCGCGGTGCCCTCACCCACCTGAACCGGGGCAGGCAGCGGCACCGACAGCGATATCACCGCTGCCCCGGCCACAGCCATCAGCGCCCCAAGACTTACACCGCCGAGAAATCCCCGCATTGCCTTCCTGCCCTTCCAAGCGGCCCGGTTCCTGCGGATCTGCGCCCGCCAGCCCCCGGCCTGCCCCTTTGTTTGCGGACCCCGCGCGCATGCGCCCTTGACGCTGCCGCGCAACCCATGAACATGTATGTTCCCACTAGTATAGAGCGCCGCGCCCCTGCGCCGCCACCCTTAAAAGAGCCCGCCAAGATGCTGCTGCTGATCGACAACTACGACTCCTTCACCTACAACCTCGTCCACTATCTTGGAGAGCTTGGGGCCGAGATGGAGGTCTGGCGCAACGACGCGCTGACCGTGCAGGACGCCATGGCGATGAGCCCTGCAGGAATCCTGTTGTCACCGGGGCCTTGCGACCCGGATCAGGCCGGCATCTGCCTGGCCCTGACCGAAGCGGCGGCTGAGACCAAAACCCCGCTGATGGGGGTCTGCCTCGGCCATCAGACCATCGGCCAGGCCTTCGGCGGCAAGGTGGTGCGCTGCCACGAAATTGTGCACGGCAAGATGGGCACCATGCATCACACAGACAAAAGCGTCTTCAAGGGGTTGCCTTCACCTTTTGAAGCCACCCGCTACCACTCGCTGGTGGTGGAACGCGAGAGCCTTCCGGACTGCCTGGAGATCACCGCGGAGCTGGAAGACGGCACCATCATGGGGCTGCAGCACCGCGAATTGCCGATCCACGGCGTGCAGTTCCACCCGGAGAGCATTGCCTCGGAACACGGCCACGCGCTCTTGAAGAATTTCATTGAAGAGATGAAGGTGCCGGCATGAGTGACCGCCTGAAACCCCTGATCGGAACCGCTGCCGACCGCCCGCTGACCCGTGAGGAAGCCGAGACGGCCTTCTCGGTGCTGTTTGAAGGTGAAGCCACGCCGAGCCAGATCGGCGGATTTCTGATGGCCCTGCGCACCCGTGGTGAAACAGTGGACGAATACGCTGCCGCTGCCGCCGTGATGCGCGCCAAATGCAACGCGGTGAAGGCTCCGGAAGGTGCCATGGACATCGTCGGCACCGGCGGCGACGGCAAGGGCACGCTGAACATCTCCACCGCCACTGCTTTTGTGGTGGCAGGCGCGGGCGTGCCGGTGGCAAAGCATGGCAACCGCAACCTGTCGTCCAAATCCGGCGCGTCTGACGCATTGGGGAAGATGGGCATCAACGTGATGGTCGGCCCGGAAGTTGTTGAAAAGGCTTTGAATGAGGCCGGGATCGGCTTCATGATGGCGCCGATGCACCACCCGGCGATTGCCCATGTGATGCCCACCCGGCAGGAGCTGGGCACGCGCACCATCTTCAATATCCTCGGGCCGCTCACCAACCCGGCCGGCGTCAAGCGCCAGCTGACCGGGGCCTATTCCCGCCACCTGATCCGCCCGATGGCCGAAACACTTCAGCAGCTCGGCTCCGAACGCGCCTGGCTTGTGCATGGCTCGGACGGCACCGATGAGCTGACCATCACCGGTGTCAGCTGGATCGCCGCGCTGGAAGAGGACGGCAGCATCAAGGAAATCGAACTCCACCCCGAGGACGCCGGCCTGCCGGTCTGCCCCTTCGAAGAGATCGTCGGCGGCAGCCCCGAGGAAAACGCCGTGGCCTTCCGTGCGCTTCTGGATGGCGCGCCTTCGGCCTACCGCGAGGCGGTTCTGCTGAACTCCGCCGCGGCGCTGGTTGTTGCCGGCAAGGCCTCTGATCTTCGCGAAGGCGTGGGGCTCGCTGCCGAAAGCATCGACAGCGGCGCGGCCAAGGGGAAAATCGAAGCGGTCGCACGCATAACGCAACAGTAGCCTCGCGCCCGACAGAGCTGGGCGCAACCGCGCCCGCCATTTTGCCGAAGGCAAACCTTCGGTTTGACGGGCGGGCGGGCGCGAGCCGGGCTGCTGCGCACCCCGGCCAGAAAGAAAAACATGTGCATTCCGGAAAAATGGGCAGATCTGCCCTTCTTCTTAGAAAACTGGCCTGCCATCGCCGAAAAAATCGCCGCCGACAGCCGTCAGATCCTGCCGCCCGCGCGTCAGCGTTTTGCCGCTTTGGACCTGTGTGCACCCGAAGACACCCGCGTCGTGATCCTCGGCCAGGACCCCTATCCGACCCCCGGCCATGCCCACGGGCTGACCTTCTCCGTCGAACCAGATGTGCGTCCCCTCCCCCGTTCTTTGAATAACATTTACAAAGAGTTGCAGGATGATATTAGCGCCGCTCGCCCCAATGGCGACCTGCGCAGCTGGGCACGTCAGGGCGTCTTGCTGCTGAACACAGCGCTGTCTGTGCCCGCAGGCGATGCGGACGGGCACAAGGGGCTCGGCTGGGCCCCGCTGGTGCACCAGGTACTGGCGCACACGTCCCAAACGCCCACGGCCTATATTCTCTGGGGCAAATCGGCCCAAAAGCTTGAATCTTTTATCAATCCGGGCGATCACCTGATCCTGAAATCCGCCCACCCCTCGCCGCTGTCCGCGCGGCGCGGCTTCTTCGGCTCCCGGCCCTTCTCGGCTGTGAACCGCTGGCTTGCCGCACGGGGCGAGGATACTATCGACTGGAACGCATGAACGGAGAGCCACGCATGAGCGGCAACGCCCTGGACCGGATCAAGGCCTATAAGCTGGAAGAAGTCGCCGCCGACAAGGCCGCCAAACCGCTGAGCGCTGTGGAAGCTGAAGCACGCGACGCCAGCCCCACCCGCGGCTTTGCCGAAAAACTGATGCAGGCCGGGCGCACGGGCTATGGCCTCATTGCCGAGATCAAGAAGGCCTCGCCCTCCAAGGGCTTGATCCGCCCCGATTTCGAACCGGCAGAACTGGCCAAGGCTTACGAAGCCGGCGGCGCAACCTGCCTCTCTGTGCTGACCGACACGCCCAGCTTTCAGGGCGCCAAGGATTTCCTTGTTCAGGCCCGCAACGCCTGCGCCCTGCCAGCGCTGCGCAAGGATTTCATGTATGACACCTACCAGGTCGCCGAAGCACGCGCGCTGGGAGCCGACTGCATCCTGATCATCCTCGCGTCGACAACCGACGCCCAGGCCGCCGAACTGGAAGCCTGCGCCTTTGAATGGGGCATGGACGTGCTGCTGGAAGTGCATAACGCCGAAGAGCTGGAGCGTGCCTGCCTGCTGAAATCGCCGCTGATGGGCATCAACAACCGCAACCTCAAGACTTTCGAGACCACGCTGGACACCACCCGCGAGCTGTCGCGCATGGTACCTGCCGACCGCACTATTGTTTGCGAAAGCGGGCTGTTCAGCCCCGAGGATCTCTCGGATATGGCCCGCTATGGCGCCCGCAGCTTCCTGATCGGCGAGAGCCTGATGCGCCAGGACGATGTAGCTGGCGCCACCCGCAGCCTGCTGACCAATCCCCTTACTCCCGGAGCCATGTGATGCCGCTCACCCATTTCGATAAGAAGGGCGATGCCCATATGGTCGATGTCTCCGACAAGGCGGTGACCTCGCGCATTGCCACCGCCGCCGGACATGTGACCATGGCGGAGGAGACATTTGACATCATCTCGGAAGGCCGTGCAAAAAAAGGCGATGTGCTGGGCATCGCGCGTCTGGCGGGCATCATGGGGGCCAAGAAAACCCCCGACCTGATCCCGCTCTGCCACCCTCTGCCGGTCACCAAGGTTGCGGTGGAACTGACCCTGGACCCGGATCTCCCCGGCGTGATGATCGAGGCCACCGTGAAGACCATCGGCCAGACAGGGGTTGAG
>CAJXHQ010000261.1 GCA_913054485.1 uncultured Paracoccaceae bacterium | reverse complement strand
GTTTTTTGAATGTAGGCCGATTCCCCCTCCTTATGAGTCACGGAAAAATCCGCGCTCTGGTGAAGCGTAACGCCACCGCGAATCCGCGCACCACAGCCAAGCTTCCCGAATCGCGGCAAGCAGCCCGCCGGCCGGGGCGCCGCCGCGACCCGCCCCCGGTATTCCTCGAAAACCCATAGCCTATGGATAAAATTGCGCAGACAGCAGATCGCCCTTAACCCGCAATTTCATGCAGAGAGGGGCTTCCGGCAATCAAATGTTAAGGCAGGAAGCCTATCCAATACCCTATCGAAGTCCAAATCTGATGCCGACAACGGGGGCGCGAATCGCAGAAATGACAACAGCACCGCAAACACATGTTTTGGATTTGCCAAATGCATTCTCTGACCTGGATACGCTGATCTCCTTCCTGCGCAATGCGCGGTCCCACCCAGTGGAGATCGACTGCAGCAAGGCAGCAATTATTCCTTCCCGCTGCTTGCAGCTGCTGCTTGGCGCGGAACAGCAATGGCGCTCCGAGGGCCTGGAATTCTCGGTCATTAACGTAACCGCCGGCGCCCGCCGCGCACTGAGCCTGATGGGCCTGGAGCCCACAAGATTTCAAGACGAGGAAACAGCATGAAAACCAAAGTTCTGGCAATCGACGACTCCCGGACCATCCGGAACTTGCTGGCCGCAACGCTGGAAGAAGCCGGCTTTGAGTACCACTGTGCAAACGACGGCCGTGAAGGCGTCGACATGTACACCGATGTGGATCCTGACGTGGTCATCACCGACATCAACATGCCCAACCTCGACGGTTTTGGCGTGATCGAAGAGCTGCGCGGCGATGACTTCGCCTCCAAGGTTCCGATCCTGGTGCTGACGACTGAAAGCGCCCCGGAAATGAAGGCCCGCGCCCGCGATGCAGGCGCCACCGGCTGGATCACCAAACCGTTTGACGATGATTCTCTGATCTTCGCTCTGAAACGCGTGACCGGGGCGGCAATGTAATATGGCCGGCTCGATTCAAGATACCTTTTTCGAGGAGTGCGAAGAGCTCCTCGAGGCCATGGACGAGGGCCTGACCGCCATCGAAGGCGGGGATCAGGATCCGGAAACCGTCAACGCGGTCTTCCGCGCGGTTCATTCCATCAAAGGCGGCGCTGGCGCGTTTGGCTTTGATGAACTGGTGGCATTTGCCCACACGTTTGAAACCGTGTTTGACGATGTGCGCTCGAACAAACTGGAGCTGGATACCAAGCTGATCCAGCTTCTGTTCCGCGCGTCGGATCACCTGGCAGATCTGGTGACGACCTCCCGCGACGGCGGTCAAGCCAATGCTGAGCATCATGATGTCCTCATCAAGGCGCTCGGAGAATACATCGACGAAGAAGAAGAAGAGATCGTCTTCGAACCCATGGGGTTCGGCGGACCTGATATCGGCGCCCTGCCGGATCTTCCGCTGCCCGACCTGGACGACCTGCCGCCGCTCGGCGACATCGCTCCGGCCGGCCCGGTCGAAACGTTCTACAAGATCCGTTTCCATCCGCTGAAGGAAATGTTTGCCACCGGCAACGAACCTTTCTTCCTGCTTCAGGCGCTGTCCGACATGGGCACGCTGGACGTGAAACTGGACGACAGCGAGCTGACCGGCTTCGATGCGATGGATCTGGACGAGAGCTATCTCGCCTGGGACATCGAACTGCGCTCGAAAGAGCCGCGCGCGACGATCGAAGCTGTCTTCGAATTTGTTGAAGGTCTGTGCGAACTGACGCTGACCGGCGAAGCAACCGGTGCTGCGGAAGAGCCTGCAAGTGACGACGACGCAGCCCTGGCGGCCCTGAACGCCGCCTTCGGCTCATCCCCTGCGGAAGCGCCTGCCTTGGCAGAACCTGCTGCTCCTGCGGAGGCCGAAGCGGTGGATCCTGCCCCTTTAGCTGAAGCGGCCCCTGCTGAGCCCGCGCCTGCCCCCGTGGCAGAGGTGAAGGCTGAAAAGGCGCCGGCCAAGGCGGAGGAGTCCGCTCCTGCACCGGCCAAGACCGAAGGCCGCGGCCCCAAGCCGACTCTCAGAGTTGAATTGGAGCGGGTCGACCGGCTGATCAACGCCGTGGGCGAGCTGATCATCAACCATTCCATGCTGGCGCAGCAAATCGCCAACCTGGATGCCGGTGACCTGCGCGACGTGGAGATCGAACTGGAAGGCTTCAAAAACCTGGCCCGCGATATTCAGGAAGGCGTCATGGCCATCCGCGCGCAGCCGGTGAAGCCGCTGTTCCAGCGCATGGCCCGCATCGTGCGCGAAGCCTCGGCTGCCACTGGCAAGACTTGCAAGCTGGTGACCGAAGGCGAAGCGACCGAAGTCGACAAGACGGTGATCGAACGCCTGTCCGACCCGCTGACGCATATCCTGCGCAACGCGGTCGACCACGGTGTCGAAAGCCCCGAAGACCGCGAAGCGGCCGGCAAAAGCAAGGGCGGCGAGATCAGACTCTCGGCCTCGCACCGCTCCGGCAGCGTCTATATCGAGGTCAAGGATGACGGCGCCGGTGTGAACCGGCCACGCGTCAAACAGATCGCGATCGACAAGGGTCTGATCCCGGAAAACGCCGAGCTGACCGACAACGAGATCGACAATCTCCTGTTCCTGCCCGGTTTCTCGACTGCCAAGGAGATTTCCAACCTCTCCGGCCGCGGCGTGGGCATGGATGTGGTTAAGAACGCGGTTACCTCGCTGGGCGGACGGGTCAATGTGACCTCGACGCCGGGCAAGGGCTCGGTCTTTTCGATCATCCTGCCGCTGACGCTGGCGGTGATGGACGGCATGGTGGTTTCGGTCGGCGGCCAGACCATGGTGGTGCCGATCACCTCGATCGTCGAAACCATGCGCGGCAACGACGAGATGGTGAACAACCTTGGCGCCGACGGCACGCTGCTGTCGATCCGCGGCAGTTTTGTTCCGGTCTGCAATGTCGCCGATGCCCTTGGACTGAGCGATCCCTTCACGGAACAGAAGCCCGGCGTCTTCCTGCTGGTGGAAACCGAAACAGGGGCCCGCAGCGCGCTGGCGGTGGATGACATCCACGATCAGCGCCAGGTCGTGATCAAAAGTCTCGACGGCGTCTGCGGCAACATCGACGGCGTCTCGGCCGCAACCATTCTCGGGGACGGCAAGATCGCCATGATCCTTGACCCCGAGAGCATCATCGCGGCCTCCCCGGCCGCAGCGTTTGATACAGACCGGAGGGTGAGCTAATGCAATCGCAAGCCGAATTGAAACATGCCGAACACAGTGAGTTCGTCAGCTTCACCGTCGCAGGCCAGGCCTTCTGCCTGCAGATCAAGCAGATCCGCGAGATCCGCCGCTGGTCGCCAGTGACGGTTCTGCCGCACGCGCCGCATGATGTCCTTGGCGTCATGAACCTGCGCGGCGCGGTGATCCCGATCTACGATCTGTCGGCCCGTTTCGGGCTGCAAACCACCGAAGCTTCTGAGCGCAACGTGGTGATCGTCGTCGCGGTACAGGACAAGCCGGTAGGCCTTCTGGCAGAATCGGTGTCCGAGATCATCTCGATCAACCCGGATGACATCCAGGACACGCCGGCCGTCGACAGCCGAAATACCATGGAGTTCATCCAGGGCATCATCAGCCACGACGGCGGCATGGTCCGGATCATCAACCTCGAAGCCGTGATCTCGGTTCCTGAACAGGTGTTCTGATGACGTTAGCCCAGCCCATAGGGTCCCAAGGCAGCGATTTCACGCTGTCAGACAAGGATTTCGACGCGGTTTCCCGTTTCGCGCACAAGCACTTCGGTCTTGCGCTGTCGAGCAACAAGAAACCCCTCGTTTCCTCGCGTCTGGCGCGGCGTCTGCGCAAGCTCAACGTCACCGATTTCGGCGCTTACCTGAAAGGGCTGGAAGACAAGACGGGCGAGTCTGAGCGCAGCGAGCTGCTGTCGCTGCTGACCACCAATGTGACCCAGTTCTTCCGGGAGCCGCACCATTTCGAGACGCTGCGCGAGGAAACCTTGCCGCCGCTGATCGAAAAGGCGCGCAAGGGCGGACGGGTGCGGCTGTGGTCGGCCGGCTGTTCCAACGGGCAGGAGCCTTACACCATCGCATCGGTGGTGCATTCGCTCTGCCCCGAGGCCAACCGTCTGAACATCAAGATCCTGGGCACCGACATCGACCCGGTCGTGGTGCGCACCGCAAAGGCCGCGCAATATGCGCCGGACGAGCTGTCGCAGATCCCGTCCCAGTACAAGAAGATGGTCGGCAAGGATGGTGCCAGCATTGCAAGCGAGGTGCGCAGCCTCGTGTCCTTCGGGGTGCTGAACCTGATCGAGCCCTTCCCCTTCCCGGGCAAGATGGACGCCATTTTCTGCCGCAACGTGGCGATCTATTTTGATACGCCCACGCAGCAGAAGGTCTGGTCGGCCTTTCAGCAAAAGCTCAATCCGGGCGGTTATCTCTTCATTGGCCACTCAGAACGGATGTCAGGACCCGCGGCCCAAAAACTGAAGAGCGCCGGGATTACCACATACATCAACCAATCCGCCGGCTGACCGGCGGGGGCAGACCAATAAGGAACTAGAATATGAGCCTCAAAGATTCACTGCGTGTCATGGTTGTTGACGACATGTCCACCAGCCGGGGCATCCTGACCCAATCTCTCGATGAGATCGGGATTAAGAACTACATGGTTGAAAACAACGGCCAGTCGGCCTTCCAGAAACTGGTGGCAACACCTGTCCACCTGGTTCTGTCCGATTACAACATGCCGGGCATGGACGGGCTGGGCCTGCTGCAGCATCTGCGCGGCCACCGGGTCACCCAGCGTGTGGGCTTTATCCTGGTGACCGGCAAGCCGACGCCTGAGATCGTGGAAACCGGCAAGAAGCTGGCGATGAACAACATCATCCGCAAGCCCTTCACCGTGGCGCAGATGCAGCAGGCCATTGAACAAGTGGTGGGCAAGCTGTGAAATACGAGGCCCCTCCCATCAACCCGATGCCGGAGCTCTGCGCGGTCACCGCGCGCGAGATGGTCCAGCTGCAGTCGCAGGTCGAAAGCCTGGAAGACGCGGTGCTGGCGATCATCAAGCGCAGCGGGTCCCTGACCAAGGATGACCGCAAGACGCTGCAGGATTTCGACCTGGTGATCCAGACCCTGAACGGCCTGACCGGCTTTTTCGAACGTCTGGAAGAACAGGCCGCCGAGACCGGTCAGGCGGATCTGACCCTGGCCTCCGATGCGATCACCCTGCGCAAGCTGAAAGACCGGCTGCGCACGGCGAGCAGCCCGCTCGCGGAGTAATCCGCAGGAAAAACGCCTCCCGCGCCGTCCGGTTCCCGGGCGGTGCGGGATCTATTGCGGCTCTGCAACCGGCCTGAGGCTC
>CAJXHQ010000260.1 GCA_913054485.1 uncultured Paracoccaceae bacterium | reverse complement strand
GGTGGCCCAGTAGCCGGCGATGGCGGCCACCAGCGTTGCGGCGGCCAGCAGGGGAAAGCCGCCGATGACATGCAGCACATAGGCCACCGGCAGGGCAGCGGCCGAGCCCCAGGTGCCCGGCGCTGGCTTCAGATAGCCCGCGCCAAAGAAGGTACCGATCAGAGTTGCGGTGTTCATGCCTTCACCAGCGCTGCGGTGGCAATGGAGGCAATGCCCTCGCTGCGGCCTGTGAAGCCCAGCCGTTCCGAGGTGGTTGCCTTGACCGACACGCGGGAGGCATCAATACCAAGGATGCCTGCCATGACCTCCTGCATTTTTGCCGCATGGGGGCCGACCTTCGGGTATTCGCAGACCAGCGTGCAGTCGACGTTGGAGATGGTGAAGCCGCGCGCGCCTGCCAGTTCGGCCGCATGGCGCAGGAAAATCTCACTTGCGGCGCCCTTCCATTGCGGGTCAGAGGGCGGGAAGTGGCGGCCGATGTCGCCCTCGGCCAATGCGCCGTAGATTGCGTCCGTTACGGCATGCATGCCGACATCGGCATCGGAGTGGCCTTGCAGCGTTTTGTCATGCGGGATCTTCACCCCGCAGAGCACCACATGATCACCCGCCCCAAAGCGGTGCACATCATAGCCGTTGCCCAGCCTTACATCCATGTCTTTCCCCAATAGTCTGGCAGCGCGGGAAAAATCCTCGGGCCGCGTGATTTTGATATTGTCCGGATCGCCCGGCACGATTTTGACCTGGTGCCCGGCATCCCGCGCCACCTGCACGTCATCTGCCGCACCGCCGGGGTGCGCCAGATGGGCGGCCAGAATAGTCTGGAAGCGGAAACCCTGCGGTGTCTGCGCGCCAAAAAGCCCGCTGCGGTCGCGGGTTCCGGTGACGGTGTCCTGCGCGCCAGTCCATAGCGCATCGGTGACCGGCAGGGCAGGCGCCGCTGCCGCGTGGCTGTCCAGCGCGGCCAGCACCTCAGTGATAAGACTGTCTGACACACAGGGCCGCGCCGCATCGTGGATCAGCACCTTGTCCACGCCATGGCCTTCCAACGCGGCAAGCCCGTTCAGGACCGAGGCCGCCCGTTCCGCGCCACCCTCGGCCAGAATCACCGGCTTGGCGGCGAATTCATTCCAGGCCTCGTGGTCTTCGGGGTGCAGAACCAGCACCAGATGGTCGATGGATGCGCTCTGAAAGGCGGCCAGCGTCCAATCCAGCACCCGGCGGCCGTTGAGGGGCCGCCATTGCTTTGGCACACCGCCGCCTGCGCGGGTGCCCCGGCCGGCGGCGACAATGATGGCGGCAGTGGTCATGCGCGTGCTCTCCTTTTAGCGGCTCCTGTTTAGGAGCTGCCGCAAGGGGAGGCAATCACCCCCGGATGGTCGCTTAAAAATTAAGCAAGTGACGCGGGGAAAGGCAGTGTTGCGAGCGGTTTCATTGTAGCCTACCAGCGCTATCGGCTAAAAAGGCTACATATGCACAAGGATTAGGCAATTGTCCTTCACCCTCGGTTCCACTCTCATGTCCCCGCCCATCGCGCTTGCGCCTATGGCCGGAATCACCGATCGCCCGTTCCGGGACCTGGTCCGTTCTTTCGGGGCCGGGCTGATGGTCAGTGAAATGGTTGCCAGCCAGGAAATGGTACAGGCAAAACCGGGCGTGCGTGAACGGGCCGAGCTGAGCGCCGATGTGGAGAACACCGCCGTGCAGCTGGCGGGCCGCGACGAATACTGGATTGCCGAAGCCGCGCGCCAGGTCGAGGCGCAGGGCGCGCGGATTATTGACATCAACATGGGCTGTCCGGCCAAGAAGGTGACCAATGGCTATTCGGGGTCGGCCTTGCTGAAGACGCCGGACTTCGCTGTGAAGCTGATCGAGGCCGTGGTGGGCGCGGTGACGGTGCCGGTGACGCTGAAGACCCGGCTGGGCTGGGACGGCAACTGCCTGAATGCCGCCGATGTGGCGCGCCGCGCCGAGGAGGCGGGCGTGCAGATGGTGACCATTCACGGCCGCACCCGATGCCAGTTCTACAAGGGCTCTGCCGACTGGGCCGCAATCCGCGAAATCAAGGAGGCGGTGTCGATCCCGGTTCTGGCCAATGGTGATATCACCAGCATCGAAACCGCCCGCGCCGCTTTGGACCTATCTGGAGCGGACGGCGTGATGATCGGCCGCGGCGCCGGGGGGAGGCCTTGGCTGCTGGCCGAAGTTGCGCATGAAATCTGGGGCACACCTGCCCCGAAAGTGCCTGAAGGCGAAGAGCTTATTCAAATGGTTTCAGAGCACTACCGGACGATGCTCGACTTCTATGGTCAGGACCTGGGGCTGCGCGTCGCGCGCAAACACTTGGGCTGGTACATGGATGATGCGAACACCGGCGCACAGCTGCGGCGCGCAGTGCTGACCTGCAAGGAACCCAGCGAGGTTCTGCGCCTACTGCCCGGTGCGCTGACGCCCGAGAATGCGGAGCAAGCCGCATGAGCCATGATGACGCCATCTGGGCCTCGCTGCCCGTACCGGCTTTCCTGATTGATGCGGACAACCGGATTGCGGATGTGAACTCAGCCGCGGAGGGGTTTTTGAACACCTCGCGCAAGGGCGCAGTGGGCCATCCGATCTGGCAGGTCGTGGCAATTGATGCCCCGATAGAAGAAGCCTTCGACAGATCTCGCCGTGACGGAACGCCGCTTTTTGTCAATGACATCGACGTCGGCTCTGCCCAGCGCGCACCGTTGCAATGCGCGGTGCAGGTGGCGCCTGTTCAGGGCAGCGCTGGCGAAATGCTGATGCTGATTTCCCCGCGCGAACTCGCCGGGCGGCTGACCCGTACCCATTCCGCCAAATCTGCCGCGCAATCGGCCATCGGCATGGCAGAGATGCTGGCCCATGAGATCAAGAACCCGCTGGCGGGCATCACCGGGGCTGCGCAGCTGATCAGTATGAACCTGCAGCCCGAAGACCTTGAACTTACGGACCTTATTGTCGAAGAAAGCCGCCGTATTGTGAAGCTGCTGGAGCAGGTGGAGCAATTCGGCAACCTGCAGGAGCCGGGGTTTCAACCGGTGAACCTGCACGATATCCTCGACCGCGCCCGCCGCTCTACGGCGCTTGGCGCCGGCTCGCATATGAAGTTTGTTGAGGAATACGACCCCTCTCTTCCCATGGCCTGGGGCGATCCGGACCAGCTGCTGCAGGTGGTTCTGAACCTGCTGAAGAACGCGTCGGAAGCTGCTGGAAAAGCGGGCGGAACAATTCGCATCCGTACTTTCTTTGAACACTCCTTCCGGCTGCGCCGCAGCGACGGTACCGGCAAGTCGCTGCCGCTTCAGATTGAAATCATCGACGATGGCCCGGGCCTGCCGCCTGCGATCCGCGATGATATTTTCGACCCCTTTGTTTCCGGACGCGAGAATGGCACCGGCCTTGGCCTCGCACTGGTGAGCAAGATTATCTCAGACCACAACGGGTGGATTTCGGTAAGCTCGGTTCCGGGCAAGACCGTGTTCCGCCTGTCGCTGTCGCGCGTGCCGCGTGAGGGCGGAAAGAAGGAGTAAGACCCGATGGATGGCACAGTTCTTGTCGCGGATGACGACCGCACGATCCGCACCGTTCTGACCCAGGCGCTGACCCGCGCTGGCTGCAAGGTGCATGCGACCTCCTCGCTGACCACGCTGATGCGCTGGGTGGGGGAAGGCAAGGGGGACGTTGTTATTTCGGATGTGGTTATGCCGGATGGCAACGGTCTGGAAATGCTTCCGAAAATTGCGGAGGACCGGCCTGGTCTGCCGGTGATCGTGATCTCGGCCCAGAACACCATTATGACGGCGATCAAAGCCGCCGAGGCTGAGGCCTATGATTACCTGCCCAAGCCCTTCGATCTGCCGGAGCTGATGAAGCGCACGGCAAAGGCGCTGAGCGAGAAGCGCAATGCGCCCTCGGTCAAGCCCGAGGTGGAGGAGCGCCCGGACGAATTGCCGCTTGTCGGCCGCACCGAGGTCATGCAGGCGCTCTACCGGCTGATTGCACGGGTGATGAACACCGATCTGCCGCTGATGATCACAGGTGAAAGTGGCACGGGCAAATCGTTGATTGCACGCGCTATTCACGATTTCTCCGACCGGCGCACCCTGCCGTTCGTAGCCGCAACATCTGCTGAGCTGGCCGAGCTGGAAGGGCCTGCGAACCTGCTGAGCCAGGTCCGCGGCGGAACGCTGCTGGTGGATGAGATCGCCGATCTGCCGGATGAGGTCCAGGCGCGTCTGGTGCGTATGATCGACAGCCCCGGGGATCACAGCCCGCGCTTCATGGCGACCAGCCAGACGGACCTGCAGGCGGCCATGGATGCGGGCAAGCTGCGTCAGGACCTTTACTACCGGATCTGCGGCACGGCGCTGCATGTGCCTGCCCTGCGCGAGCGGGTGGAAGATATTGTGCTGCTGGCTGACCATTTTCTGGTCCGGGCCGAAAACGAGGGCGCGCCGCACCGGGTGCTGAGCAGCGACGCCAGCGAGCTGCTTCGGATACTTGCCTGGCCTGGCAATGTGCGCCAGCTGGAGAATATCATCCGCCGCCTGGCGCTGACCGCGCGCAGCGAAGAGATCACCAAGACAGAAGTGGCCGGGGTGCTGGGCCCCCAGCCGGATGTGGCCCCGGCCTTTGGCGGTTCCAGCAGCGAGAAACTGTCAGAATCAGTGGCCCGCCATCTCCAGCGCTACTTCGATCTGCACGGCGACATGCTGCCGCCGCCGGGGCTTTACCAGCGTGTCCTGCGCGAGGTGGAGACGCCGCTGATCGAGATCGCCTTGGCTGCAACCGGCGGAAATCAGGCGAAATGCGCGGATCTATTGGGCATCAACCGGAATACGCTTCGCAAGAAAATCACCGATCTCGAAATTGAGGTGACACGCCGCCGCAAACTGATGTAATATGGTCACAGAACCGTGGCGTTCCGGTGTCACTCGCCGGTGAAGACCACGATATATGGCGGTTTGCCCGATTGGGCATACATCAGGATGAGGGCAGTTGGTGGCACGAAGGTCACATCTACGCTCTGCGCGGGGGCCGTTTCCGGCTTTTGTCAGATGGCGTAAAACGCGCCGGGCGCGCAACTTTGGCACGCTTAGCCTAGTGTTGCTCGGGCCGCTTCTGGCCGTGGGCACCTTCCTCGTGCTGGGCCCCTTCGGGCAGGGGGCTTCATCACCGTCGCTGCGGATCATTCTTCTGGCGGATCTCGTCTATGTGCTGTCGATCGCCGCCCTGGTGATGGTGCAGATTGTTCGGCTGTTCTCGGCCCGGCGGGCCAAGTCCGCGGGGTCCAGGCTGCACCTCCGTCTTATCGGCGCCTTTGCCTTCCTTGACTTGGTGCCCACAGTCAGGGTGGCCGTTTTGGCCGGCCTGACGGTGAAC
>CAJXHQ010000259.1 GCA_913054485.1 uncultured Paracoccaceae bacterium | reverse complement strand
CGGCCCGCCCGCGTTTTTGCACGGCCCTTTGGTGCGGTTTTTCCGGTCTCATGATCTGAAAACGTCTCAACATGTCGCAAACCTTGCCGCCGTTGCCGCTTACCTGAGGCTTTTTTAGGGCAACAGGATTTTCCGGAGGATGGATCATGGCGGAGACCGAGGGACGCAAACGGCGCGGTGGCGGACGGGCAGGGGCTGCAGCGCGGCGCGGCCGCGAGGTGATCAGCCAGATGCCATGGCAGATCCCGGTCAACCGCGACCGCCCGACTGAACCGCTGCCGGAAGAAGGTGTCGCGGCGATCCACGAAGGTGCCATGCGCATCCTGGAAGAGATCGGTGTGGTCTTCCTGAACCCGGAAGCGCTGGCGCTGTTCAAACAGGCGGGCTGCAAGGTCGAGGGTGAGCTGGTCAAGTTCGACCGCCACTGGATCATGGAGATGATCGGCAAGGCGCCGAGCGAGTTCACCATCACCCCGCGCAACCCGGACCGCACCATCCCGCTGGGCGGCAACAACATCCTGTTCGGCAATGTCTCTTCGCCGCCGAACTACTGGGACATGGAGCTGGGACGCAAGGTACCCGGCAACCGCGAGATGTGCGCGAACCTGCTGAAACTGACCCAGTATTTCAACTGCATCCATTTTGCCGGCGGCTACCCGGTGGAGCCGGTGGATATCCATGCTTCGGTCCGCCACCTGGATGTGGTCCATGACAAGCTGACGCTCACCGATAAGGCGATGCATGTCTACTCGCTCGGCAAGGAGCGGGTCGAGGATGTGATGGAGATGGTGCGGATTGCCGGCGGGCTGACGGAAGAGGAGTTCCAAGCCAAGCCGCATATGTACACCAATATCAACTCCACCTCGCCTTTGAAGCATGATTTCCCGATGATCGACGGCTGCCTGCGTATGGCGCGGCGCGGTCAGGCCATTGTGGTCTCTCCCTTCACGCTGGCGGGCGCGATGGCACCGGTGACCATGGCGGGGGCTGTCGCGCAGTCGATCGCAGAATCCTTATGTGCGATTGCGCTGTTCCAATATGTGGCGCCGGGCACGCCCTGCGTGATCGGCACTTTCACATCGAACGTGGACATGAAGACCGGCGCGCCGGCCTTCGGCACGCCGGAATACATGCGCTCCACCCAGATGACCGGGCAGATGGCGCGTTTCTACGGGTTGCCGATGCGCTCTTCCGGGGTCTGTGCCGCCAATGTGCCGGACGGGCAGGCGATGTGGGAGACATCCAATTCGCTCTGGGCCTCGGTGCAGTCGGGCACCCATATGGTCTACCATGCGGCTGGCTGGCTGGAGGGCGGGCTGATCGCCTCGCCTGAAAAGTTCATCATGGATTGTGAGATCCTGCAGCAGATCCAGCGCTATATGCAGCCGGAAATCTGGGCGTCAGGACCGGATGAGATTGCACTGGATACCATTGCCGAGGTCGGCAACGAGGGCCATTTCTTCGGCACCCAGTACACCCAGGACCGTTATACCACCGCCTTCTACCAGCCTTTCTTGAGCGACTGGAAGAATTACGAAGGCTGGGAGGCGGCCGGGGCGGTCTGGACGCCTGAGCGCGCGCATCACATGTTCAAAGACATCATCGCCAATTTCGAGGCACCGCCGATGGAGGATGCCATCCGCGAGGAGCTGGCGGATTTTGTCGCCCGCCGCAAATCCGAGGGCGGGGCGCCGACCGACTTCTGATCCCATGCCCGGTCCGGTTGAGGGGACCATTTGCCATTCCGGCCCACTAGCGCCGGGGCGGCCCGATGCCTAAATTCCTTTCTGGAACGGGGAGGGATATATGGCAGGGGTACCGGAGCGGGTGATCCGCAACCGAATAGCATTGGCAGGGCTTGGTTTTGCCGCCGGTTTGGCACTTTGGCTGCTGGGTGAGCACCGGGACATGCTGATGCTGGCGCCGGGGCTCTACCTGGCGCTGTTCACTTTCACCGGCATCTTTGCAGCCGTCTCACTTGCTTTGGCCGGGCCGCTGCCGTTGCGCCGGGCGCTGGCGGGCGGGCTGATGGTGGCGCTGCCGGTCGCCGGGCTGATGACGCTTACCGGGCGGCGCTACGAATTGCCGACCCAGGCGCTGGACCAGCCGGACGTGCTGGCGCTGGCGATGCTGATTGCCTTTCTCGCCGCGCCCTTTGCACTTGCCGCTCTGAAAGACGGGCGGCGCTGGAACAACTATCCGACACTGTTTGCCGCAGCCTGGGGCCTCACCGTGCGCTATATCGCGGGTGCGATATTTGTCGCGGTCTTCTGGCTGCTGGCCTTCCTTTCAGACGCGCTGTTGTCGCTGGTGCAGGTTGGGGTGATCGAATGGGTGCTGGACAGGGCCTGGCTGGTCTTTGCGCTCAGCGGGGCAGTGCTGGGTCTGGCGCTCGCGGTGGCTTACGAGCTGCGCGCGACCCTGCCGCCGGACATGCCGCTTCGCCTGTTGCGGCTGCTGGCGGTGCCGGTACTTGCGGTTGTGGCGGTCTTTCTGGCCGCGGTGCCCCTGCGCGGACTTGGCGAAGTTTTTGGTGCGCTGTCCTCGGCGGGTACGCTGATGGCGGTGGCGCTGGTGATGGTCACGCTGATCTCGGTGGTGCTGGACCGCACCCCTGAGGCCATGCCGCAAAGCCGGCCGGTCAGCGGATCGGCCCGCGTATTGGCTGTGCTGCTGCCGCTGGTCACCGGGCTGGCCGCATGGGCAGTTGCGCTGCGGGTCGGGCAATACGGCTGGACCCCGGACAGGCTGCTGGCGGCCTGCTGCAGCCTGTTTTTGCTTCTATACGGGGTGGTCTATGCCGTCTCGGCGCTGCATGGTGCTGACTGGGGCGCACGGGTGCGCGGTGCCAATACGGTGATGGCGCTCTGTGCTATCGGTCTCTGCGCGGCGCTGCTCAGCCCGCTGCTGGATGCCCCCCGGATCTCCGCCAAGAGCCAGCTGATGCGCTATGCAGCAGGGCAGGCCAGCGCCGGCCGGCTGCCCCTATGGGAGATGAGCCGCGATTGGGGGCGTGCAGGTACCGCTGCGCTGGAGCAACTGAAGGCCCAGGCCGATGATGGGGACGATGCCTTGCTGGCCCAGTTTGAGGCCCTGTCCGCATCCGGCAGCCGCTGGGAATTCGAAAGCAGCCAGGAACCCCGGAGACGGCAGGAGCTGCAAGCGGAATTGGCCGCAGAGCTGCCGCTGCGTCCTGAGGGCGCAGTGCTGCAGCCGGAGCAGTTGGACGGGCTGGAAGAGTTTCAGCTGCGGGAGATCCTGAACGCCTGCCGTGTCCCTTTTGCTGACGGCACGCCGGGCTGTGCAATGGTGATGGGCCGTTTCCTGCCGGAGGCAGGCGGGCAGGGGCTTGTGCTCTACCGCGCGCCTGGGGGGAAATACCTGCAGACTGGTCATCTGCTGCTGGCCGGAGAGGCGCCTGCCGCGCTGCGCGGGACAGCGGTTCTTGATCCGGGCGGCGACCGGCAGCTGCCGCTGTCTGCAATCCGTCAGGTTTTGGGCGGCGGATATGGCATAGATGCCGCGTCTGTGCGTGCACTTACAGTGGCGGGAAAGGAAATCTTGCCTTGGCCATGAATGCCGCTAATCACAACCGGAACTGAAAAACCGCAACAGTTTTATTTATTGGGCGTTTTTTAAGACTCACACGCCAAAGATGGGCTGAAGGAAAACGAGGGGCAACCCATGCACGGTCTGATCAACAGGGCGATCCAGGCATTCGTCTGTGCCACCTATGGTGAGTCACGGTGGCTGGACGTTATGCATGTGGCCAATCTCGGTTTTACCGAGTTTGAGGCGATGCTGATCTATACGCCCGAACAATCTGCCATCCTCTTGCAGTCACTGGAACGGATTCTGGAACGTCCCTTGCCGGAGATGCTGGAAGACATGGGCACTTTCCTGGTGTCCAATCCGGAGGTCGAATCACTGCGCCGCCTGTTGCGGTTTGGCGGTGTGACCTATGTGGAGTTTCTCCATTCGCTGGATGATCTGCCTGACCGGGCACGGCTGGCGGTGTCGGATCTCAATCTGCCGCCTCTGGAGCTGCTGGATCACGGGCAGGGCAGGTTCAGCCTGCTGTGCCAAAGCGGGCTGGCCGGCTATGGGAGTGTAATGATGGGTGTGTTGCGGGCTATGGCAGATGATTACGGCGACCTCGTGTTTCTGGAGCATTCAGGCCAGCGGGAAGGCGCCGAGGTGATCTCGGTCACTTTGGTGGAAACCGATTTCGCCGAAGGCCGCAGCTTTGACCTGGGGGCGCGGGCCTTATGATTACCCAGGACCAGCTTGCCAGCCTCGCCTCGCGCCTGTGCCCGATGTCTGTCATGCTGGACAGTGATGGCGTGATCGAGTCGGCCGGGCCCACCTTGCAGAAGTTGCGGCCCGACGCACTGATGCCCGGGCGCGGCTTTTTCGACGTGTTCGAGCTGAACCGCCCGCGCAACATCCGCACGATGGAAGACCTGCTGAAAGTCGGCTCGCTGAAGTTGCATTTGCGCTTCCAGGATGAGCCGCAGACCAGCGTCAAGGGTGCGCTGGTGCCGCTGCCGGGCGGCAAGGCGATCGTGGACCTGTCTTTCGGGATTTCGATTCTCGACGCAGTGCGCGACTACGATCTGACCAGCGCTGATTTTTCGCACACGGATCTCACGATTGAACTCTTGTATCTCGTGGAGGCGAAATCCGCTGCGATGGAAGCCTCGCGCCAGCTGAACCTGCGTCTGCAGGGGGCCAAGATCGCCGCTGAGGAACAGGCGTTCACCGATACTTTGACTGGCCTCAAGAACCGCCGTGCGATGGATCACATCCTGGACCGGCTGATTTCGTCCGAGCGGCCATTCTCGATCATGCATGTGGATCTGGACTTCTTCAAAGCGGTGAATGACACGCTGGGCCATGCCGCCGGCGATGCGGTGCTGCAGAAGGTCGCCAGCGTGATGGTGGCTGAGACCCGCAAGTCCGACACGGTGGCCCGCGTCGGCGGTGATGAATTCGTGCTGCTCTTCGAAGGCCTGGTGGACCGTAAGCGGCTGGACAGTGTAGCCAAGCGGCTGATCACTAGCCTCGAGGAGCCGATTCCCTATGGCGGCCACAAGTGCGAGATTTCGGCCAGTATCGGCACCACGATCTGCGGGCGGGATTGCTACGCAGATGCGGTGGCCCTGCTCCACCAGGCCGATGTGGCGCTGTATGCGGCCAAGCGCGCCGGCAAGGCCTGCCACTATTTCTATGAACCTGGTCTTGAGGCGGAAAGCATTTCCGGCGCCCCTGCTCCGGAGGAGGAAAGCGCCGGGTCTGAGCTTGCGGGCCTGGACCGGCCTGCGGAATAGGCCTGTCCGGCAGGATCAAGGCTCCGGCCTGTCCCGCGGGAACCGGCAGTACGCTTGCCCGCCACGGCCAGTCAGGCAGAGCCGCTCTTAG
>CAJXHQ010000258.1 GCA_913054485.1 uncultured Paracoccaceae bacterium | reverse complement strand
ACGGCAGGCCAATCGCCGGCCCATACCGGCGAAGCACTAAGGCATCTACAGAAGAAGGCGCACGGGACTGGATAAACCATGAGACCGAACGGCAAATCCGTCGCTATATCGTGGGCGACGAACCGAGCAAGACGTTCTCCGATGCCATTATGCTCTACAACGCTTCGCCTAAGGCAGCGAAGCAGTTGATCCCGATTGTCGAAGCAATCGGCGACCTTTCGCTAGGCGCGATATCTGGTGCGCTATTGAAGAGCCTTGGACCAAAGCTGAAACCTAAAGCTTCGACCGATACTTGGTGGCGCGAAATCGTGACGCCCGCGAGTGCGGTGATCAACAACGCACACGAGCTGGAAGGCACGCCTCTGATCCGCGTGAAGCCCTACGACAAGTTCGAGCGGATCGCTCAGGACAAGCGGCGAGGGAAGCTCAGCCGCGTGGAGCGCACGCCAGCTGACAAGGAATGGATCGAGGCTTTCTGCAGGGCTGCTGACCCATACAACGCCGCTTTGGTCCGGTTCATGTTCGAGACGGCTGCACGGATTGATCAGGCGGTATCACTGGAGCCTGATGACCTTCGACCGCACGAGAACAAAGTCCGCGTGAAAGCGCAAAAGGGCCATCCGGAGAGTTGGATCACCGTCTCACCTCAGATGATGGACGAGCTTCTCGCACTGCCTGCCAAACGGCCCAAGAACCGCAAGACCGGCAAGCTGATGAAAGCCCGTGTTTTCGGCTATGGCAGCTCCACCGGCTACAACACGCGCTGGAAGACGATCTGCAAGCGCGCGGGCATCCCGTACCTTTCTGCGCACCCAGCTGGACGGCACGGTTTTTTCACGGAGTTAGTCGTCCGGCAAGGAGTCGATCCAGTCACAGCAGCCAAAGCTGGCCGCTGGTCAGACCCCAATTTGCCCATGCGCATCTATGCCCACGCCGAGACCGATGAGGCCGACATTAGGGCCCGTTTTCGTACAAACCATGTACAGGATGACACTGTACAAACACCCAACAGTAAGAAATCACAAAAGGAATAGCGCTATGAACGCATCCCTCCTAAAGGGGCGGCTCTGGTGTCTTTCCAGGCCCGGTCAGGCTACTTTCGGCTGCGGCCGTGGCGCATCTTTTGTTCCACCCGGTCGGCATATTCCGCACGATCCTCCGGGCTCATGTCCGCCAGCTTGGTCAGCCAAGCCTTGCGCACGGCGGTCTGGAAGCCCTCCCGCTTCTGCGCGTTGCCCTCCAGCAGCTGCTCCAGCGGTGCGGTATTGAAAGGTTCAGCCCGCAGCAGCGCCACAAAGGCCTCAGTTTCCGCCCGGCGCCGCTCTCCGTAGCTGCCATGGCCGTTTTGCGCTTGCGAGCGCAGCGCATCCTTGGTGTCCCGGTCAAGATCCCGGAACAGCATCGAGCCGACCGAGGGCGGCGGTCCGCCAGGGCCGGGTTTGCCGCCCTTGTGACGCAGCGCGGCACCGGCGGCCAGGCCGGCAATCGCCAGGTTCAGGGCCAGCGATCCGGCCAGCAGCAGTTTCAGCCAGAGTTTCATTTTGGGTTTCGGCGCATCGGTCATTCAAAATCCTCCGCCAGCAGCACGGCGAGATCAAAATTATCGTAGGGCACGGTTTCCACCTCCGCGGAGGCGGTGACCAGATCCAGCGGGTCCGGAAGAAACTCCGGCCCGGTGAAGCCGATCCAGAGACCGGCCGCGCTGGCCGCTGCCAGGCCGCCCAGCGCGGGCCAGCCACCCACCGCCTGGCGCAGCTGCAGCCAGAAGCCGCCTCGCACAGGCTTTTCCGGTTCCGGTGCCTGCCATTCGGCCTGCACTGCCGCCGCATCTGCCAGAATGGCCGCCTGCAAGCTCTCGGGCAGGCCAAGCCGTTCTTCACGGGCCTGCGCAAACAGACCGTCCAGATCCATGTCTTTGCCAGTATCAGCCATTGCCATACCCCAATTCCTCGCGCCGGCCGGCCAGAGCCTTGGCCAGCGCCCGTTTGCCGCGGGCGGTGAGACTCTCCACCGCCTCCACGCTTATGTCCATCACCCCGGCGATTTCCGGGTTGGACAGTTCTTCGATGTGGCGCAGCACCACCGCCTGACGCTGCCGCTCGGGCAGCTGCATCAGCGCGCCCTGCAGCGCGTCCCAGCGGGCCCGTTCCTGCAGGGTCTCTGCTGCGCTGCGCGCCGGGTCTTCCGGTTCCGGCACCGCATCCAGATCCACATGGCCGCCGCGCTGGCGGCGCTTGAGGTCAATGCAGAGGTTCATCACCACGCGGTAGAGCCAGGTGGAGACCTTGGCCTTGCCCTGCTCCCAGTCCGGCGCGATCCGCCACAGGCGCACCATCGCCTCCTGGGTGACATCCTCCGCCTCGGCCCGGTTGCCCAGCACCCGGAAAGCGGTGCCAAAGGCGCGCGGGCCAAGCCGCGCTGTCAGTTCAGCCGCGGCCTGCCCGTCGCCATTGGCAAAGAGCACCAGCAGCGCGTCATCTGAAGGCGCGGATCCGGGCGTCATCAGCGGCGCCCCTCCGGAAGAGGAGCGCGTGCCTTGGATATCCCGTGTCTGAAACACGTGTCAGCGATCAGTTCTGCTCCGTTTCACCTTCGCCGCCGCCAGGTCCGCGGCGGTGCTTGCCGCGGCCGGCGTGTTTGCGGCCGTCTTCGAATTCCTCTTTCGAGATACCGCCGCTGCCATCGGCGTCAAGCCGTTCGAACATCTTTGCACTGTCACCGCCACGGCGGGGCTTGGGCATTTCCTCCTGGCTGAGCGCGCCATCACCGTCCGCGTCAAAGCGTTCGATCATCTTTGCGGTGCGCTCTGCGACCTGCGCGCTGGCCTGTGCGGCCAGCTCCTCGGCGCTCAGCACGCCGTCGCCATTGGTGTCCACGGTAGCAAAGCGGGCCGCTTTGGCGGCTTCCATCTCGGCCTGGGTGACTTCACCGCTGCCATCCGCATCGAGCTGCTCGAAGGTTGCCCGCTCGCCCTTGAAACCATGGCCGCCCGGGCCGCCCTTGGCCAGGGCAGCGCCTGCCCCGATGGTGCCTGCGGCAATGGCAATCAGCGCGATAAAACCTGCATTTTTCATGTTTGGCGTTCCTTGTTACTCGCGGCAGCCCTTCGCTGCCCTTTGATATGAGCTAAACGCTGCACCGCCCGCCTTCCGTCGCCGGTTCTTCAAAAAAATCTGGCAGCCCCCGGCGCAACCCTTTGCGGCATGCCGCCGCAGCATTTGCGCGCGCCCTTCCCTTGCGGCATAAAGAGGCGCAAAGATGCAGGCAAAACACAGGATTTGTCATGACCGAGTCTGCCGCTGTTACCCCGGACGCCATCCTTGAAGACCGCAACACCAAGTCTGCACTGCTGAAAGGCTGGCGCTGCAAATGCCCGCGCTGCGGCGAAGGCCGCCTGCTGCACTCCTACCTGAAGATCAACAGCGCCTGCACTGAATGCGGCCAGGATCTGAGCCACGCGCGTGCCGATGACGGGCCGGCCTATCTGACCATTCTGGTCGTCGGCCACATCATGGCGCCTTTGATGCATGTTTATTACGCCAACCTGCGCCCTGAGCCGCTGATGATGTCGCTGGTTTTCTGTATTGGCTGTCTGCTCTCGTCGCTCTATCTTCTGCCGCGCATGAAAGGTGTGGTGGTTGCCTACCAATGGGCGCGCCGCATGCACGGGTTCGGCAGCGAAGACTGACCCCGGCCTGACCAAGGAGGGGCAGATGAGCGATACACCTAAGGACGTGCCAGTCCGCGACGCGGCGACCATCATCGCGGTGAAAGACCGGATGAGCGATGACCCTCAGGTGCTGATGGGCCAGCGCGGCGCCAAAGCTGCCTTCATGCCCAACAAGTTTGTCTTCCCCGGCGGGGCAGTGGACGCGGCGGATGCAGAAATCGCGCTGGCCGCCGCCGTCGACCCAACCTGCCGCGCCCGGCTGGACGAGGACGCAGCCACAGGCATCCACCACGCCCTGGCCATAGCCGCGATCCGCGAGCTGTGGGAGGAAACCGGCCTGATCCTCGGCACGCCCGGCACATGGGACGGGGAGATCCACCGGGACTGGGCGGATTTCGCCGCCACAGGCCACCTGCCCTCGGCTGAAGGGCTGCAATTTGTCTTCCGCGCCCTGACCCCGCCGGGCCGCCCGCGCCGGTTCAATGCGCGCTTCTTCCTGGCCGATGCCGACCGGATCATCGGTGACCCCGAAGATTTTTCCCGCGCCTCGGACGAGCTGTCGCATCTGCAGTGGATCCCGCTCAGCCGGGTGCGCAGCTTTGATCTGCCCTTCATCACCGAAGTGGTGCTCGCCGAAGTGACAGCCCGCATCCGCGACACGCGCCCGCCTGCATCCGTGCCCTATTTCCGCAACGATGACGAAGAAAGCCTGTTCCTGCGCCTGCGCGGCTACCCGATGCCCATGGAAGGATAAGATCCTTCCCGTGCACCGGGCATCCCCTAGACTGACAGGATCAGCACCACAACGGAGAGGCCAAGCAGGCCCATGCCTGCGATCTCACGCGGGCTGACCTTTTCTTTAAAGAACAGCACAGTCGCCAGCAGCGACAGGAACAGCTCCACCTGCCCCAGCGCCTTCACATAGGCCGCATTTTGCAGCGAAAATGCCCAGAACCAGCCGAAAGAGCCGCCAAGGCTGGTCAGCCCGACCCAGACCGCCACTTTGCGCGCATGCCAGACACGGGCAATCTCACCCCGCTCGCGCCAGCTCAGCCAGATCAGCATCATCAGCGTCTGCATGGTGACCACGATCGCCAGGGTGACGGCCGCGCGGAACACCGGCTCCACAGCGTCCAATTGCAACGTTGCCCCCCGGTAGCCCACCGCGGAAAAGGCAAAGAGCAGCCCCGAGCCCAAGCCCAGCCGCGACGCCCGGTTGGTCAGATGCTGCCACCAGGCGCCTTTACTGCCCGGCGATTTCGACAGCACCAGCACCGCCGCCAGCCCGATCAGGATTGCCACCCAGCCGCCGAGGCTGACCTGATCCCCAAGGATGATAAGGCCGACAATGGCGGTCTGAATCACTTCGGTCTTCTTGAAGGTGATGCCGACGGCAAAATTGCGCTGTTTGAACAGGGAAACAACGCAGACGGTGGCAAGGATCTGGCTCAGCGCGCCCGCGGCGGCATAGGGCCAGAAGGCGGCCGGAATCTCGGGAATAGGACGGTCGGATAGGGCCAGATAAGCCGCCAGCCCGCCCAGGATAATCGGGGCAGAATAGGCAAACCGGGCGAAGGTGGCTCCGCCTGGGGATAATGTAACGCTGGCCAGAACTTTCTGCAGCATGAAGCGCACGGTCTGAAAAGCAGCGGCGGCGAGTGAGGCAATGATCCAGAGTTCCATGCCGCCTTTGATGCATGGCCATCAGCTCATTGTCACGACGAAGATTGTACCGATGACAAAACCGGCATGACCCG
>CAJXHQ010000257.1 GCA_913054485.1 uncultured Paracoccaceae bacterium | reverse complement strand
GATCACCAGATCCAGCTCGAAATCCTCCATCGCCGGATACAGCACTTCCTCCACAGCCGGGTTCAGACGGTGGATTTCGTCGATGAACAGAACATCGCGGGCTTCCAGGTTGGTGAGGATCGCAGCCAGGTCGCCGGCCTTGGCCAGAACCGGGCCGGAGGTCATGCGGAAGTTCACCCCAAGTTCGCGCGCGACGATCTGCGCCAGCGTGGTCTTGCCAAGGCCGGGAGGCCCGTGGAGCAGCGTGTGGTCCATCGTCTCGCCGCGGCGGCGCGCGCTTTCGATAAAGACACGCAGGTTGGCACGGGCCTCAGCCTGGCCGATGAATTCGCCCAGGCCTTGCGGGCGCAGGGCGCGGTCGTTGTCTTCCGGCAGGGGATCAGGGCGCAGGGCCGGGTCAGCGTCGATCATTTCTGCCTCCGGCAATATGGGGCGGATGCTGCGCTATGCGGCAATTCTTTGCCATCCGCATCATCCTTTTGGTGCCAGCAGGCGCAGGGCGGCACGGATCAGCTCCGGCTCGCCTGCTTCGGGTTCGCTGGCGGCCGCTTCCGCGACTGCCGCCGCCGCATCCGACGGGCCATAGCCGAGATTGGCCAGCGCAGAAAGCGCCCCGGCAGAGGCCGCCGCGGCCCCGGAGGGTTTGGCTGGCTTTTTTCGCGCGGCCGGCTTTGGCGCAGGCTCCGCGGACTCTATGACATCAAGATCCGGACCGTCCATGGCGTCTGCAACCGTGCCGCCCATCGCCATCACGCCCGGGGCCTTGTCCTTCAGATCCAGCACAATCCGCTGCGCGGTTTTGGGCCCAACCCCCTTGGCGGCCTTCACCGTGGCCCAGTCCCCCAAAGCAATCGCGCGGCTGACGCCGTCCGGGCCAAGTGTGCTTAGAATGGCCAGCGAGACTTTGGCCCCGACGCCCTGAACCGAGCACAAGAGCCGGTGCCATTCTTTCTCGACCAGCGAGGTGAAGCCAAAAAGCTGCATCAGGTCTTCGCGCACCACCATATCGGTATAAAGCGCCACCGCCTCGCCATTGCCGGGCAGAGCCGCCAGCGTGCGGTCCGAGCAGTAAACGATATAGCCCACGCCGCGCACATCGATCAGCACGTGGTCCTGCGCCCGGTATTCCAGCCGTCCTGTCAGCTTGCCGATCATGCCCGCACCTCCTTCAGGGTGCGGCCCTGGGTGCCGCCGTAAAAGGCATGGCAGATGGCAATCGCCAGGGCATCGGCCGCATCCGCACCTTTGGGGGCGCAGCCGGGCAGCTGCAGTTTCACCATATGCATGACCTGCTCCTTTTCCGCGTGGCCGACGCCGACGACCGTTTTCTTCACCCGGTTGGGCGCATATTCCCCCACCGGCAACCCGGCCTTGGCCAGTGTCAGCAATGCAACGCCGCGAGCCTGGCCCAGTTTCAGCGTGCCGGCCCCGTCCTTGTTCACAAATGTCTGTTCGATCGCCGCCTGCCCGGGAGAGAACTCTTCTATGACCTCGGTGATCTGATTGTGCAGCGACAGGAGCCGCTCGCCCAGGTCATCGCCGTCCGAGTTGCAGTGACCGTTAGCGACATGGCTCAGCCGCGTGCCGGCAGCGTCGATCACGCCCCAGCCCAGGGTTCTGAGCCCCGGATCGATTCCCAAGATGCGCATTAGATGCCTGCTTCTTTTTGTTCTGCTTGCCTTCGGGCTAGCACAAAACAGGAACACGCACAAAGAGTTTCGCACCATACGCAGTGCCGGTACTGAAAAGTGAGTCGCATTTCAGGCGGCAGTTCCTGCCGACCCAGCCGGATTACCCCAAATTCATCACCCCGCAGACCCTCAGAAACGAAGTTTCCGCTACGGAAGGCACGCCACGGTCCCTGAAAGGCAAAAAATATTGCGATCCTGACATTTCCAGCCCGTGATCGCCGGTACCGGTACCAGCTGATTTTGAAGTCTGAAAGCGACCGGATGGAAGGCGGAAAAGACGGTTTGCGACATCGCGCCTTCACAAATGTTTCAGCCTTATTTCCTTGGCAATAAGCCATGCAAAAATCGCATAGGACGCATGCAAAAATACGGCTTGCGAGGCGCATATTGCGCTCCTAGATGCGGTTCATCGCCACGACGGCATAAACAGAAACACACATCAGAAGGACAAGGTATATGGCTGTTTTTGACACCACCCGCACCTCCTATGGCTCTCACGGCCTGTTCGGCCGTATCACCGCAACGATCGCCGCAGCAACGGCTGCACTGATCGATTGGAATGACGTCCGCGTCACCAAGAAAGCGCTGTCCAAGCTGAGCGACCGCGAGCTGGCCGACATCGGTCTGAGCCGCGCTGACATCGACAGCGTTGCGGACGGCAAGCCGGTCTTCTAAGGGACTCTTCCCTGCCCCTACCTCCTCCCTTGGGGGCACACAGAAAACGCCGCAGTCCCGGACTGCGGCGTTTTTTGTTGCGCTGCACTTGTGCCCCGAAGGGCGCGCCCCTGTCAGACGGGCATTTGCTCCAGGGTGGTCTTGATCCGCCCAGCAATCCACTGCGCCAGCGGATCCGGATACATCACCACGGCCCCGGCGCGCTCCACCGGAGTGCCGCCGGCCAGCCGGTCGACACTCTGGCTGTAGCCCGGTCCCAGAGCGGCAATCAGCATCCCCTTGAAGGCCCAGAGAAATACCAGCAGAAAGACCGCGAGACGCGGCTGGAAAAACGATCCAGTCCGCCCGCGCGCCGGAGCGGCAACAAGCAGGCCGTCATCTTTGACCTTCAGTACATAACCGCCCGAAAGCGAACGCTGTCTGCGGTTGAGTTTTGCAAGGCGTTCCGAGAACGCGCGCTGGCCCTCATCCATCTTAACCTCCATCAGCCCCCACCGATGTGATTGACAATAGATGAATTCTAACACGAAGCCGGTCCAGTTGTCTAAAATTTGCCGCAAAGCTGGTTAATTTCAGGGTTTTCGCTGTAAAAGCAGGGTGGTCCACTCACCAATCTCATCCCGTTTAATAAGATTGATGCCATTTTGCGCATAAACGCCGATGACCTCGTCGGCCTGCTCATTCAGAATCCCAGAAAGAATGGCATAGCCGCCGGGCCGCAGATGCGCCGCCATATCGGGCGAGAGCGCCACCAGCGGGCCTTTGAGGATATTGGCAAAGATCAGATCGAAAGGCGCTGCGGCCTTCAGATCCCCATGGTCAAAACCCGCGGCTTCCATACAGGCGACCGCGCCCTCCATACCGTTGGCCTTGAGGTTGGCCTCGGCCACATCCACTGCGACCTGGTCGATATCGCTGGCAAGGATATCGCCGTCCCAGACCCGCGCTGCCGCCATGGCCAGCACCGCAGTGCCGCAGCCGATGTCAGCAACCTTGCGGCCCTCGAAACCCTCGCTGATCAGCTGGTCCAACGCACGCAGGCAGCCCAGTGTGGTGCCGTGGTGGCCGGTGCCAAAGGCCATGGCCGCCTCGATCAGCAGCGGGATCTTACCGCCCGGCAGCTTGTCGGCGTCATGGCTGCCGTAGACGAAGAACCGCCCGGCCTCCACCGGGGCCAGTTCGCGGCGCACATGGGCCACCCAATCGGTTTCCGGCAGCTCCGACACCACGAAGGGTTTTGCGTCAAACGCCGAAGCCAGCAGCGCGAGGCCTGCCGTGTCCGGGGCTTCGGTGAAATAGCCGCCGACCTCCCAGAGGCCGGATCCGTCCTCCACCTCGAAGACGCCAACGCCGGTGGGCTCCGGGTTCAGCCGCACCATTGCGTCGCCGAGGGCTTCGGCGGGGGCTTTTCCGGGCAGGGTGGTGAGGGCGGTAAAGGTGGGCATCAGCGTCTCCTGAATCTATCCGCATGCGCGTAGGACCGCGGCGCCGGAAGGTCAACCCGCGGCAGGCCGCAGCGGTGCAGCTGTGTCACATAATGCCAGCCCCAGGCCGCCGCGGCGAGCCCCACCAGCGCGCCGGCGGCGGCCTGGGCATAGATCACCCCCGGCGCGCCGAAGGACGTGGCAAACCACAGCGCCAGAGGCAGGCTGAGGATACCGTCGCGCACCCAGTTGGTCACGGAAGACCGGCGCGGCTTGCCGGTGGCATTGAAAGCCGAATTCGACACGAAGAGCGCCGAGGCGAAGACAAAGCCGGCAGCACCGTAATGAGTAAAGGCATAGAGCACCTCGGCCGCGACCTCCGGCAATGCAAATGCGCGGCTGACCGGGCCGCTGGCAACGATCAGAACAGCCCAGGTGATCAGCGTGTAGATCAGCCCGAACAGGATGGCATCGCGGTAGGTGTTGCGCACCCGGCCATAGTCGCGCGCACCGAAGTTCTGTCCGAAGATGCCGCCAATGGCTCCGGCGAGCGAGAAGATGCCGCCGAAGGCCACCACTGTCAGCCGGCCCACCACGGCCCAGCCGGCCATCGCCTCGTCGCCGAACTGCGACATGACGGAGGTGAAGATGTAATTGCCCACCGGTGTGGCCATCTGGGTGATAATGGCGGGAATGGCGATATTGAGATAAGGCCGCACGGAACCCAAACAGTCACGTTTGCGCGGCCGGGCAATCAGGTCATGGGACTGCGTGGCAAAATACAGCGCCGCTGCCAGCATGACAAAGCGCGACAGCACTACGCCCGCCGCAGCCCCGTCCAGCCCCCAGCCCAGCCCGATGATCAGGAAGGGGTCGATCACCAGCGCCACGCCGCCAGACATCAGCGTGACCGTCATTGACCGCATCCCGTCGCCCTCGGCGCGCAGGGTGGCATTGGCGATCATGCCAGCGGCCATCACGCTCAGCGAAGGCACCGTCAGCGCCAGGTAGCGCGCCGCCAGCGCCGCTGTGCCGCCCTCGGCGCCGGCCATGGCGACAAACTGATGGCGGAAGATAAAGATAATGGCGGCCACCACGCTTTGCACCAGCACGCCCACCACCAGCGCGCTGGCCGCCTGCCGCCGCGCCAGCCGGTGCTTGCCGGCCCCAATGGCGCGGGACACAAGCGCGGTTGCCGCAATCATCAGCCCGATCCCGGCGGAAACCGAAAGGAACTGGATTGCAAAAGCATAGCCGATGGCCGCCATCAGCTGCGGTTCTCCCAACTGGGCGATCCACAAGAGGTTGGCCGCATCCACCAGAAAGACAAAGGTGATCCCGATGGCGCCGGTCATGGTCATCCGCACCACATGGCCCATGGTAGAGCCCGTCAGGAACCGCCCCTGCCCGGCCATTATTCAGCCGGCTCCGGCAGGGCGTATTTGGCAAAGATCGTCTCGTTCCCCGGTTCAGGGTCGCGCGGGATCATCAGCGACAGCCCCAGCGAGGTCAGCGCCATCAATGCCGCCAACCCGAACACCGCGGCAGGTGACACCACCCACAACAGGCCCAAAAGCACCGGCAGGAAGACGACGGCGATATGGTTGATGGTGAGGTGATGAATTCTCCGTCAGAAATGGTGTTCCGCATGT
>CAJXHQ010000256.1 GCA_913054485.1 uncultured Paracoccaceae bacterium | reverse complement strand
GCTGCCCTCGGTGTTTCTAGGCAGCCTGTTCCTAAATGCGGCCCTGGATATAGGCCCACACTGCGGCCCGCTGGGCCTCATCCAGCCGCAGACCCAGTTTCGTGCGGCGCCACAGATAGTCATCGCCGCTGCGCACCCATTCTTTTGATATGGCCCAGTCCAGTTCGCGCGCGGTGATGGTCGCGCCTAAGTCCTGCCCCAGATCCGCAGCGGCCTTTGCATTGCCCAGTACCTCCCAGGCCTCGGTGCCATAGGCGCGGATCAGGCGGCGGGTGGCATAGGGGCTGAGGAAGGGGTAATCACCCGCCAGCTTTGCCGTCAGCGCGGCCACATCCTCAACCGGAAAATCGCCGCCCGGCAAAGGCTTGCCTTCGGTCCAGCCGCCCGGCACCTGCGGGAAAACGGCCGAGATCTTCTCCAGCGCCGCTTCGGCCAGCTTGCGGTAGGTGGTGATCTTACCGCCAAAAACATTCAGCAGCGGCGCGGCGTCCCGGTCCAGCGTCAGCACGTATTCGCGGGTTGCCGCCGTGGCCGAACTGGCCCCGTCGTCATACAAGGGCCGCACGCCAGAGTAGGCCCAGATCACATCCGTGCGGCTGACCGGTTTCTCGAAATACTCTGACGCAAACTTAGCCAGATAGTCCTGTTCGGCCTCGCTGCAGACCGGGGCATTGTCCGCCGCGTCATGGTCAGCGTCAGTGGTGCCAATCAGGGTGAAGTCTTCCTCGTAGGGGATGGCAAAGATGATCCGCCCGTCCGATCCTTGAAAGAAATAGCTGCGCCCGTGATCGAACAGCTTCGGCACCACGATATGGCTGCCGCGCACCAGCCGCACGGTTTCGCGGCTTTGTACCCCCAGGGTGCCTTTCAGAAGGTCGGCCACCCAGGGCCCGCCAGCATTCACCAGCATCTTTGCCCGCCGGGTGGTCGCGGTGCCGCTGGCGCGGTCTTTCAGCGTGACTTCCCAATGATCTGCGTGGCGCGTGGCGCCGGTCACTTCGCTGCGGGTCAGGATCTCGGCGCCGCGGGCTTCGGCGTCGCGGGCGTTCAGCACCACCAGCCGCGCGTCCTCCACCCAGCAGTCAGAGTATTCAAACGCTGTTTTGAACTTGCCCTTCAGTGGTTTGCCTGCTTCGTCCTGCGCCAGATCCAGCTTGCGGGTGCCGGGCAGCAGGTCACGCTTGCCAAGCGAGTCATACAGAAACAGCCCCAGCCGGATCAGCCAGGCCGGGCGGCGGCCGCGCATCCAGGGCATGAAAAGTGACAGCAGGCGCGAGGTGGGCGTGTCGCTCTCGAACCGCATGTCGCGGTGAAACGGCAGCACAAACCGCATCGGCCAGGAGATATGCGGCATCGCGCGCAGCAGCACCTCACGCTCTTTCAAGGCTTCACTGACAAGGCGGAATTCAAAGAATTCCAAATAGCGCAGGCCGCCGTGGAACAGTTTCGTCGAGGCCGAGGAAGTCGCCGAGGCCAGATCGCCCTTTTCGGCCAGCGTGACAGACAGGCCGCGGCCGGCGGCGTCGCGAGCAATGCCGCAACCGTTGATGCCGCCGCCGATGATTAGCAGGTCGGAGATGTTTTCGCCGGTCATTCGATTAACTTTCGGGTTCACTGGTCACAAAAATACGGGTTCCGCCCGCGGCTGCGGCTTCAGCAAAGCTGCGCGGCACCGGCCGGTCGGTGATGATCACGTCAAGGTCCGCCGCCAGGCAGATCCGCACCGGGGCGGCCTGTTCAAATTTGCTGCTGTCGCAGATCAGGATTTTCTGCCGCGCATTGGCGAGGATGGCGCGGGCCACGGCCACTTCGCGGGCGTCGTAGTCCATAATGGCCCCGTCAGCGTCCAGGGCCGAGGCACCGATCACCGCGTAATCCACCTTGTAGCGGGCAAAAAACGCGCTGGCGTCTTCGCCGACGATGGCCCCGTCGCTTTGCCGCACGGCACCGCCCGCGACGATCAGGTCCTGGGCCTGCCCGCCCATCATCAGGTTGATGATATTGATGTTGTTGGAGAGAACCGTCAGCCCCCGGTGCCCCGCAAGCGACCGTGCCGCGGTTTCGGTGGAGGTGCCGATGTTGAGGCTGACCGAGCAGTTTTCTGGGATCAGCTCCGCCGCCAGCGCCGCCATCGCCTGTTTCGCGGCCGCATTCAGCTGGCGGCGCTCCGCATAGGCGCGGCTGGCGCCGGCCCCTGCCTGCACCGCGCCGCCATGCACCCGGGACAGTTTGCCCTTGGCACTGAGTTCGCGCAGGTCGGTACGGATGGTCTGCAGCGAAACCCCGAAGCGGGCTGACAGGCCGTCCACCTCTACCCGGCCCTGACCGTCGAGGAGGGAGAGAATTTCACGTTGGCGGGTGGCGGCATCCATGGGCGGTCCTGTTCACGAGAGGGGCTGATTCTTTCTTATTGCCTTCGACTTGCTTTCGCAATCGCCATACTTCGAAAGAATCGTGCAAAAAAATCCCCGATTGGCCTGCCTGGGCTTTCCGCCGCCCTGCTTTGCGCTACTTGAAGTTGCGGGGAATAAAGGAAAATTTTGACTTTCGGGTGAAGATGATGCGGAGGGAGGTTAGGGCTTCCGCGTTTGGGCGGGCTTTCGCTTTGTTGCTGGCCTCTCCGGGTGCGGCTGATGAATGGGTTCTGGGCCTTGGGGCTGATGATGTGTTTGACGGCCACAACAAGGTGGTTGCCGCTTTCCTTGCCGAGTATCACTCAGACCCGTTTTCACAGTCCGGCCGCGCCAGCTTTTCGTGGATGGCGGCGCTGCAGGCGGATACCGATGGTGATGTCCTGGCGGTGGGCGGCATTTATTTCCTGATGCGCAGCCACGGCAGCTGGGTGGTGGAGGCAAGCCTGGGTGCCGGAGCATTGCACCAAGGCAGCAACCCGCTGAAACCGGGGGACAGCTTCCAGTTCCGCACCTCGATCGGGGCCGGGTATGAACTGGACAGCGGCACACGGATTTCGCTCAGCATCGACCATCTGTTCAACAAGGATTTCCGGAACACCGCCCCCGGCACTGAAACAGTGCTGTTGCGGTATACCCGGCAGTTCTGAAAAGATCCCCGGCCGTCAGGCCAGCGCCACCAAGTGGTTGTCCCAGGCCAGCGGATGCGCGGCCAGCAGTGTATCTGCGCTGCCCGGCAAGGCCAGCAGATGGCCTTCACCGGTTGCCGCGATGAAGCCCTTGTCCAAGTGTGCCAGCCCGCAGACGTCCCGCAAGCGGTACTCCTGAACCATCTCACCTGTGCCGGTTCCGAACAGCTGCACCACCCCGCCGCGCGGCGAGGTGACAGCGATCTGTGCAGCATCCCGTGTAAAGGCGATGGAGCCGCCGTAGCCATTGAGGTTGCGGGTGCGGGGATCTTCCCTGCCCAGCAGCCGTGCCGCGCCGCCGGGGCGGTGCAGGCCTGCGATGGGCACATCAGCCCCGGCATCCCCCTGCCATTGCATGGCAAAACCGACCAGGCCGTCCGCAGCCACGCTGAGGTGACGGATGGAGTTCTGCTGCAGGTCTGGGTCCAGCTCCAGCTGGTCCTTAAGCACCCCATCGAAAGTGAGGTAGCTGAGGTTCGGGCGCATATCCGCCAGGTTCAGCTTGGCGCGGCCGCTGTCGGGGTGGGTCTCGATGCCGCCATTGGCCACAACCAGGCCGGGCGCATCCCGGCGCAGGCGCAGGTCATGCGGCCCGATGCCGCCGGAGGCAAAGGACCCAATACGGCGGTAGCCCGCCGCCGTGTCCCAGACGCCGATCACGCCGCGGGCGCTGTCAAAGTCGTTTTCCGTTGTGAAAAGGTGGCGCCCATCGGGAGAGAACACACCGTGGCCATAGAAATGGTTTCCTGCAACCGGCTCCAGCCGGGCGATGCGGCTGCCGCTGGTACAGTCGATCACATCGGCAAAGCGGCCGGGGCGGCGGGCAAAGGCCACGGCTTCGGCGCGCAACGGATGGGCGGCGGCGGCGTGGCCGCGGGCGGGCAGGGGTAGGCGGAACAGGATTTCTCCGCCGGCGCTGAGGCCTGCCAGGAGGTAGCTGCCCCCGGGCGATCTGGCCGCCGACAGGAACGCCGGGCTGCCAAGGCTGGCCCAGGTGGCCTGCGGTGCCAGGCCGGCCGCCAGCATCCCGGCGAGAAAGCCGCGCCGTGTTGCCATGGTCAGTCCCCGTCCAGCGAGTTGAAACCGGCCTCGACCCCCAGCGCCGGGCCAAGCTGCGCCTCGGCCAGCAGCTTCAGGTCGCGCACATCCTGTTGCAGCGCCTCGATGCGGAAGCGGGAGGCGGGGTCTGCGACGCCGGCGAAGACCGGATCCTTCAGCCCGCGCACGCGTTCCAGCGTGGTTGTGAATTGCGCCTGCAGGGCATCCGATACCTCGGCATCGCCCTCTGCCAGGGCCAGGGCCAGGTCTTCCAGCGTTTCCAGCGCCAGTATCACGTGGATCTGGCTGCGGCCCGAGCGGCGTGCTTCGGCGCGGTTGGGGCGGGGGCGTTCGAAAGTGCCGAGCGGGCGGCCAAGGCGCATGTCGGCGGTGACCTCCAGACCGGTCAGCAGCGCCTTGAACAGCTCCTGCTTCACTTCCGCCGCATCGCGGTAGCGGTTGCCGGGGCTGCGCATTTCCTCTGCAAAGGCATCGGTCCAATCGGTGCGGATGGCCGCGGTATTGGCCGCGATGCCCTGTGCCTGCGCGCGGATCAGGGCGCAGCGGTAGTCCGGGCTGCCCTGCGCGGCGAACCCGCCGTCATAGAGCAGGAATTCCATCGCGTAGTATCCCTGCGCGGCGATGGAGACCTCGGCAAAATCCTCCGGGTCCATCACCGCCGGGTCTTCCTTGGCGATCATGCCGGCCAGTGCCTTGGGGGTTTTGCCGCGGGTGTCGGGCCAGAAGGCAAGCGCAAAGGCGCGGTTGTCCGTCTCGGTGGGGCCGAAGCGCAGGTGGCTGACCCGGACCCAGGCGTCGAAGGCGGTGTGATAGGCGGCCAGCAAGGCGCGGTCTTCGGCGTTGCAATTGGCCTGCGCAGCGGCCTCCAGCGCCGCGCCAGTGGCGGCCAGCTCCGACATGGAGGGCAGGATGCGGCCGTCGACAATGCCGCCGGAGGCGTCGGCCTGTGCGGTCACCGGCAGAAGGGCCAGCGGCAGGGCCAGAACAATGGAACGCAGCATCAAAGGCTCTCCAGGAATGTAATCAGGGCGGCGCGGTCTGCCGGGGCGAGATCTGTGACATGGTTGCGCGCGGGCTCTGCCTCGCCGCCGTGCCACAGCACGGCCTCCAGCAGGCTGCGGGCGCGGCCGTCGTGCAGGTAGCCCGCTTCGGCACTGACTTGTTTTGTAAGGCCAATACCCCAAAGCGGTGCGGTGCGCCACTCGCGCCCCGTGGCGCGGCCCTCGGGGCGGGTGTCAGCAAGGCCTTCGCCCATGTCGTGCAGCACCAGGTCGAAATAGGGCCAGATCAGCTG
>CAJXHQ010000255.1 GCA_913054485.1 uncultured Paracoccaceae bacterium | reverse complement strand
GAGCAAGTGTTACGGGATAGGTAACGGCGCGGCCAGCACGGGGTTTGCAGGCAGAAATTCCTTTGAAATCTTTGGGGTACGGGCGGTCCTTAGACCAGGCCCGGCAGGTGAAGGCCAACCACAAGCATGACCATCAGAGAGGCAGCGCCAATCGCATCCTGAAGCAGGGTGGACTGGGCATTGCGGATCGAAGATTTGATCTGGGTCATCATGGCTGCGGCCTCCTCAACTGTCATTGTTCGCTCTGTCGGCGTTTGTTGTCCTTTTGTTCTCATATTACGACGAGTCGGTAAAGAACTTTTTGAGAACATTCGCGAACAAAATAGAACAAACAGAAGAGCCAGCAGGTTAACCCACTGAAATCAAACGAATTGCCTCATCCTGTTTCATCAGCCAAAGAAGAACACGCGCCGCCTTGCCGCGTGCGCTGCTGAGATCCGGGTCCGCGGCCAGCAGCGCACGCGCATCGCTTTGCGCCACGGCCATGAGTGCCGCCTGTTTTTCCAGGTCCGCAATGCGAAACCGCGGCAGGCCCGACTGGGCGGTGCCGATCATGTCGCCCGCGCCGCGCATCTCCAGGTCGGTCTCGGCTATGCGGAAGCCGTCCTCTGTCTCGCGCAGCACTTCCAGCCGTTTGCGGCCGCCTTCGGTCAGCGGCGGGCCGTACATCAGCAGGCAGGTCGATTCGGCGGTGCCCCGCCCCACCCGTCCGCGCAGCTGGTGCAGCTGGGCCAGGCCGAAGATCTCGGCCCGTTCGATCACCATGATGGAGGCATTGGGTACGTTCACCCCCACCTCGATCACCGTTGTGGCGACCAGAACCTTGGTCTCTCCGGCCTGAAAGGCAGCCATCGCAGCGTCCTTGTCCGCTGGCGGCATCTGGCCGTGGACCAGCCCCACAACGCCCTCGCCCAGCACTGCACGCAGGTGTTTGAAGCGTTCTTCGGCGGCCGTGAGATCCATCACTTCGGACTCGTCCACCAGCGGGCAGACCCAGTAACACTGCCGCCCCTCGGCGATGGCATTGCGCAGGTGATCGACAACGCCTTGCATCTTCTCGGTCGACATGACAGCGGTTTTCACTGGCTTGCGCCCCGGCGGCTTTTCATCCAGCACCGAGACTTCCATGTCGCCATATTGCGCCAGCGCCAGCGAGCGCGGGATCGGCGTCGCCGTCATGACCAGCACATCGGCGCGCTGGCCCTTTTCGGCCAACTCCATCCGCTGGCGCACACCAAAGCGGTGCTGTTCATCCACGATGGCCAGCCGCAGGTCGCGGAACTCCACGTCGCCCTGAAACACCGCATGGGTGCCGACGAGGATCTGGATATCGCCGGACTTCAGCGCCTCCAGCTTGGCGCGCCGCTCCGCGCCCTTATCGCGTCCCGTCAGCAGTTCCAGCACCACGCCCGCATCCTCGGCAAGCGGCTTCAGCCCCTCGAGGTGCTGCTGCGCCAGAATGCCAGTCGGGGCCATCATCACCCCCTGCCCGCCGGCTTCAACCGCGGTCAGCAGCGCCATGAAGGCAACCAGAGTTTTCCCTGCGCCCACATCGCCTTGCAGCAGACGGTTCATGCGCTTGTCCGACGCCATGTCTTCGGCAATTTCCCGGATCGCCCGGTCCTGCGCATCTGTCGGCCGGTAGGGCAGCGCGCCCAGTACCTTGCTTTGCAGGCGGCCAGTGCCTTCGCTGCGGATGCCGAGGACCTTGCGTTCACTGGCCCGCGCCAGCGCTAGGGTCATCTGATGCGCAAACAGCTCATCATAGGCCAGCCGCGCCCGCGCAGGCGCATGGGCTGTCAGATCATCCGCGCCGGCGGGCGCATGTGCGGCCTCGATCGCGTCATGCCAGACAGGCCAGCCCTCTTTCTCCAATAGCGCCGGATCGGCCCATTCGGCCAGCTCCGGCAGCCGCGCCAGTGCGCCCTGCGCGGCCTTGTAGCGGGTCTTCTGTGTCACGCCGGAGGTCAGGCTGTAGACCGGCTCAAACTCCGGGATCTCATGCGCCTCTTCCACCGGCAGCATGTGGTCAGGGTGAACCATATTGGCCATACCATCGAAGAGTTCCACCTTGCCCGAGACCACGCGGCGCGCGCCTTCGGGCAGCTGCGCCTCCAGATAGCGGCTGCGGCCGTGGAAGAAGACCAGCTCGAAATCCATCTCCGCGTCTTCGACGTGGATGCGGTAGGCCCCGCCCCGGTTGCGCGCCGGGCGGTGGCGGCCGATTGTGACCTCCACCGTCAGGACGCCGGGCAGATCGACCCCTTTGATCGTGTCGCGGCGGCGGCGGTCGACCACGGCGTAGGGCAGTGAGAACAGCACGTCGCGGGGCGTCTCGATATCGATCTGCCCGAAATGCTGCGCCGTTTTCGGCCCGACACCCGGAAGGGTTTCAAGGCCCGCAAACAGCGGAAAGAGGATTTCGGGCCGGCCGCTCATGCGTCGCCGATCAGGTCTAGCCAGCCGTCTTCGTCCAGCGTTTGAATGCCAAGATCCGCCGCCTTCTTGGCCTTGGAGCCAGCGCCCGGCCCGGCCACCAGAATGTCGGTCTTTTTCGAGACCGATCCCGAGACTTTCGCCCCAAGCGATTCGGCGCGGGCCTTGGCCTCGGCACGGGTCATTTTCTCCAAGGTGCCGGTAAAGACGACAGTCTTTCCAGCCACCGGGCTGTCATCAGACGGCGCGTCCGGTTCAATGACGGTGAGTTCCGCGAGCAGCCGGTCAAAGGCCTCTCGTTCGTGAGTATTGGCAAAAGCGTCCGAGACCGACAGGCCCAGCGTCGGGCCGATACCATCGACACCGGTCAGATCCTCCCATGCGGCAGCGGCCTCAGCGGGGACATCCAGCGCGGCCTTTGCAGCGTCGCGGGTCTCCTTCACTTTGGCGCGGCGGCCTTCGCTTTGGGCGGTGATGCGTTCCGCTTCTTCCGCCTCATCCGCCGACCGGTGCGCCAATGCTGCGGGGCGCGCTTTGTCCGCGCCCGCGGCCAGCTTATCCCAAGAGAGGTAATGCAGTGCCAGATCCTTGGCACCGACCTCGCCCACATGACGGATGCCGAGGCCGAAAATCAGCCGGGCAAATTCGATGGTCCGTTTTTCGTTGATCGCGGCGAAGAGGTTCGCGGCCGAGGTCTCGCCCCAGCCTTCGCGGTTCTTCAACTGCTGCATGCCAGCGCCGTAGCGCTCTTCCAGCTTAAAGATATCCGCCGGTTCCTTCACCCAGCCGTCGGCGTGGAATTGCTCCACCTGCTTGGCGCCCATGCCTTCGATGTCGAAAGCCGCACGGGAGACGAAATGCTTCAGTTTCTCAACCGCTTGCGCCGGACAGATCATCCCGCCCGAACAACGGCGCACGGCATCGCCTTCCTCGCGCACCGCGTCCGATCCGCATTCCGGGCAGAGATGCGGGAAGGCGTAGGGCTCGGCTCCGCCGGGGCGTTTCGACAGGTCCACATCCGCCACTTTCGGGATCACATCGCCGGCCCGGTAGACCTGCACCCAGTCGCCTGCGCGGATGTCCTTGCCGCCCCGGATCTCCTCGCCCTTGCTGTCGAGGCCGCGGATGTAATCCTCGTTATGCAGCGTCGCGTTGGAGACCACCACCCCGCCCACCGTCACAGGCGCAAGCCGCGCCACGGGGCTGAGCGCGCCGGTGCGGCCAACCTGGATGTCGATGCCTTCGAGCCGCGTCCAAGCCAATTCTGCCGGAAACTTATGCGCAATCGCCCAGCGGGGCGTGGTGGAGCGGAAGCCAAGCCGCGCCTGCAGCGCCAGCTCGTCCACCTTGTAGACCACGCCGTCGATGTCATAGCCGAGCGTGGCGCGCTGTGCTTCGATGTCTTTGTAGTGGCTGATCAGCTCTGCCGTAGAATCGCAGCGCCGGGTCAGCGGGTTGGTCTGGAACCCAAAGGCCCCGAGGCGCGCAATCGCACCGGTCTGCGTTGGTGCAAGCGGTTCAGAGAGTTCACCCCAGCTGTAGGCGAAGAAGCGCAAAGGCCGTGCGCGGGTGATCTCTGCATCCAGCTGCCGCAGCGAGCCAGCCGCGGCGTTGCGCGGGTTGGCAAATGTCTTGCCGCCGCGTTCCTCGTGGCGGGCATTAAGCGCCGCGAAATCTTCGTGGCTCATATAGACTTCGCCGCGCACTTCCAGCACAGCGGGCGCGGCCCCGATCTGCTGCGGGATATCAGCGATAGTGCGGGCATTGGCGGTGACGTTCTCGCCGGTGCTGCCATCGCCGCGGGTGGCCGCCTGGATCAGCACGCCGTCCTCATAGCGCAGCGACAGCGACAGCCCGTCGATTTTCGGCTCTGCCGTATAGGCCAAGGGCGCCTCCGGGCCGAGGCCAAGATAGTTGCGGATCGAGCGGTCGAAGTCGGCGACATCCTCATCCTCGAAGGCGTTGCCGAGCGACAGCATCCGCTGGGCATGGGTTATCTTGCCAAAACCGGAGGCGGCGGGCGCGCCCACCTGTTCTGACCACGTTGCGATCTCCGCCAGATCCGGATGCGCCTCCAGCAGGGCCAGGTACTCGCGTTTGGCCGCGTCGTAGTCTGCATCGGAAATCTCCGGCGCGTCACTCTGGTGATAGGCAATATCCGCCGCCTGCAGTTTCGCCTGCAACGCCAGGAAGTCTGCCCGCGCCTGATCTTTCCCTGCCGCGCCTGTGCCGGATTGAGTCACCTTGGTCTCCCGCCGTATTTTTCTTTCCTTGGTGATAAGACGCGGGGGCCGCGCCGTCCAGAAGCGGCGCGTGAAAAAGGCGTTTCGAAACGCCCTCGCTGAAAGCGCCTTAACCAAGGCGCATTCACGCAGTTTTCTGAAACCCCGTTACCCGAGGGCTTTCGAAAGCCCTTGGCGCGGGCTCAGGCCGGCAGGTGGATGTTGAACGCCTTGCGGATCGCCATGTCCAGTTCCGGATCAAGGCGCGCAGCAGAGCGCTGTGCCAGGATCTTTTCCTTTTTGGCGACGGCCTTCTGCAGCAGGTCGGGCTTGTCCAGCTCGGCCCATTCCTTGGGCGAGGTGCGATCGCCGTGCTCGGGATACACATAGTCCGCCTGCATCCGGCTGAGCGTCTGATCCGTGCCCAGATAGTGGCCCGGCCCGCCGATGCAGGTGGCGCGCATCTGGTCCAGCGCCAGGGTTTCGTCGTTCACCTCGATGCCGCGCACGCAGCGCAGGGCCTGGCCCAGAAGATCGTTATCCAGGATCAGGGATTCGTGGCAGAAGCCCAGCAGCGAGGCGTGCATGCCTGCCGCCTCGTAGACCATGTTGAGCCCCGAAAGCCCCGCCATCACCGCCGAGCACATCTGCTCCCAGCCGGCCTGCATGTCGGGCAGTTTCGAATCAGAGGCGCCGGCGGCAGCGCCGCCCGGCAGATCGTAGAACTTGTGCATCTGGGCGCAGCCTGCGGTCAGCAGCGCCTGTTCGCCCGAGCCCACGGACATCGCCCCGGCGC
>CAJXHQ010000254.1 GCA_913054485.1 uncultured Paracoccaceae bacterium | reverse complement strand
TCGCAGGACAAGATCTTTCCCTTCGTTCCGAACTGGGTCCGCGCGGCCCGCGCAAAGAACCTGCCGCACTTCTACTGATGTGCTTTCAGTCCTGAACAAAAAGCCGCCCTCCGGCACCGGGCCAGCCCCAATGGGTGCAGCAGTGCAAAACCGGCACGGTCCGGATCGGTCCGGCTGGTTATTGATGCAGGGCACCATGGACGCGCTGACTTGCCCGGCGGACTTCGGATGACTTGGCTGCCAGGCAGGTCAGGTTAGGGCCTCAAAGGCTGGCGAAAGCGCGATCCAGCCCGTCGTGGACCTGATCCACATCCGCCATCGACAGGCACATGGGCGGCACCATGCGCAGGCAGGACTGGAAGGCACCGGACTTCGACAGGATGATGCCGCTGTCCCGTGTTGCCTCGAACACGGCGGCGGTTGTTTCGGGGTCCGGCTCCTTGGTCTTGCGATCCTTCACCATCTCGATCGCCAGCATCAGCCCGCGGCCGCGCACATCGCCGATGGCGGGGTATTTTGCCTTCAGCGCGTGCAGCCGCTCCAAGAGTGCCGCGCCGACGTCGCGGGCGTTTTCCTGCACCTTGTCTTCTTTGATCACCCGCAGCACGGCGCGGCCCGCCGCGCAGGAGGTCGGGTTGGCGCCGTAGGTGTGGAACATGAACTTCTCTGCCATCGGTGCGGCGATATGTTTGCGCGCAACAACCGCACCCAGCGGGAAGCCGTTGCCGATGCCCTTGGCCATCACCACGATATCCGGGATCACCCCGTCGGCCTCGAACCCCCACATGTGGTCCCCGGTGCGCCCGAAGCCGGCCTGCACCTCATCCGCGATCAGCAGCCCGCCTGCCGCCCGCACCCGTTCGGCGGCCCCTGACATATAGCCCTTGGGCATCTCGATGATACCGCCATAGCCCTGCACGCTTTCGATGAACATGCCGGCTATCTGCCCGGTGGTTGCGGTCTGAATAGTGCGCTCGATCTCATCGAGGTAAGGATCGACGCCCTCTCCGAAGATGCCGCGGTACTGGTTCGGCTCGGCCACGAAGGCGACATTGCCGGGCATGCCCGGATGCCGCCAGCCCGCGATCCCTGTGATCGACTGCGCCGCCGCGGTCGGCCCGTGGTAGGCGGTGCGCAGGGCGAGCAGATCCAGATTGCCGGTGTAGCTGCGCGCCATGGTCATGGCGAGGTCGATGGCCTCGGAGCCGGAATTGGTGAAATGCACCACCCATTCGATGTCCCCGTTCGGGTTGGGCATGGTGGGGGCCAGTTATTCCGCGATATGCGCCGGCACCGGGTGGTAGAACATGGTGGTGCAATGGGTCAGCTCCTGCGCCTGTTCCATCGCGGCGGCGACCACCTTGGGGTGGGAATGGCCGACCGAGATGCAGACGTTCATGCCCAGAAGATCGGTGTATTTGCGCCCCTCCACGTCCCAGAGATACTGCATCGCGCCCTTCTTGAAGACCATAGGATCCTTGAAGGGCACAAATTTACGTTGGCTGGCGGCGTAGAAATTATCCCGGCGGCTGGCCGCGCCTTCCAGTGTCCATTCGGTCTTGAGTGTCATGTCCGTCCTCCCTCGATCTCGCGGCTGCGGCGCGCGATGTAATCGTCCAGTGCCGCGCGGATGCTGTCGTCCATCGCCGGCGGCTGGTAGTTTTCCAGTATCTGTTTCACGCGTTTCGCGGCGCGCTGGTGTTGCCAGTCGGCCCCTTCGGCGGCCCATTGCTCGTAAGTGCGGTTATCGGACATGTCGCCCATCCAGAAGGCACTCTCAAAGTTGTCCTGCGTGTGCTGCGCGCCCAGGAAATGCCCGCCGGGTTCGACTTCCCGGAAGGCCTCCATGGCCTGCGCCGCCTCGGAAAAATCCACCCCGCCGACGAACCGCTGCATGGCGGCGCAGCGGTCGGCGTCCATCACGATCTTCTCGTAGCCGGTGGTCAAAAGCCCCTCCAGGCAGCCGGTGGCGTGGATGATGAAGTTCACCCCCGCAAGTGCCGCCCCCATCAGCTGTGCCTGGGATTCGTAACCGGCCTGCGCGTCCGGCACTTTCGAAGCCGTCAGCGCCCCGACCGAATGGAACGGCAGCCCCAGCCGGTCTGCCAATGTCTTGGCGCACATCTGAAACTGGGTGCCTTCGGGCGTGCCAAAGGTGGGCGCGCCGGTTTTCAGTGAAATGGGCGAGAAGAAGGTGCCGAAGGCCGCAGGCGCGCCGGGGCGGATCAGCTGGATCAGCGCGACCGAGGCCAGCACCTCGGCCAGCACCTGCGCCAGCGTGGCCGCCACCGATACCGGCGACATCGCCCCGCCCAGCACGAAGGGAGAAACCACGGTGCATTGCCCGGCCCGGGCGTATTCCTTCAAGGCCCAGAGCATGGTCTCGTCCATCACCAAGGGCGCATTGGTGTTCACCACGGAATAGAGCACGCAGTTGTTGTCGACGAAGTCCGCACCCATCGCAATCTTGCACATCTCGATGGTGTCGCGGGCGCGTTCGGGCGCGGTGACGGCCCCCATGAAGGGCTTGTCGGAGAGCGTCAGATGCGCGCGTGCCATCTCCAGGTGGCGCAGGGGAACCGGCACATCGACAGGTTCGACCACCACGCCGCCGGAATGATTTACCGCGCCAAGGCCGTAGTGCAGCTTGGTGATATTGTGGAAATCCTCCAGCGTCGCGTAGCGGCGGCCGTTCTCCATATCGTGCACAAAAGGGGGCCCGAAACTGGGCGCATAGACCTGTGCCGCGCCGCCGATCTGCACCGAGCGTGCGGGGTTGCGGGCGGCTTGAGTAAAGACGCTCGGCGCGGTCCTGATCTTGTCGCGGCACCAGCCTGGATCAAAACGCACCCGCTCGCCATCGACCCGCGCGCCGTGTTTGCGGAACAGCTCAAGCGTTTCGGGATCGCCGCGGAAATCCATGCCGATCTCATCCAGGATACGGTCTGCGTTGCGCTCGATGATGGCAATGGACTCGTCGTCGATAAGCGAGACCAGCCCGGTGCGGCGGATCGTATAGGGGGCGGAAAGAGTGCCGCCGCTGCGCGCGGCACGGCGGTCCTGCCGGCCCCGGCGTCTTTGTTGTGCTGCCATGATCTGCCTTCCGGTTTCACGGTTGTAGGCGCATGCATGGCAAGGTTTTTGAGGCTTGCACAGGAAAACCCGGAAAGTTCAGTATTACTAATAGTCTTGATTAGACCAAAACGGAGACCGGTTCCGGCAGCGTCCCGAAACGGGTTTCGAACTGGTGGCGCAACTGATGCGCACAGGTCCGGGCCACAGCCTGCGGGATCTCTCCCAGCTCGCCGCTGCGCGCGATCACCTGCACCGACCGTTTGAAGCCGGGGATCGGCAGGCGGCGGATCTTCAGGGCCATGCCTTCGGCCACCGCATCAATCAGCAGGCTGGGGGTGAGGATGGCAAAGCATTTGCCTGTGATGACGCCCGCCACCACCATCGAAGCGCGGTCTGCTTCCATCGACCGCCCCACATCCACCCGGCAGCGCTGCAGATGCTGCTCGGTGCGCCGGCCCACCGGCGCGTCAGAGCTGAAGCGCACCAGTTTCAGGCGCTGGGAAATTTCTTCGATGTCATCTGCGGGACCTTCGTATGCTTCTGGCAATACTAGGAAAAATGGTTCTTCCAGCACCGGGATCACCTCAAAATCACTGACGTCGAACTGCGGATCCGACGTGACAGCAATGTCGATCTTGCGCGCGTTCAGCGCGGTCTGGTGATCATTGGCCAGACCCGCCGACAGCACCAGTTCAGGCACTTTCAATTCCTGCTCAACCAGATCGTACAGGCCCGGCGTCAAAGAGGTTGCGATGGATGCTAGCATACCGATCCGCAGCACCGGCAGAGAAGACGATTGCAGGTGCCGCAGCTCCAGCCGCATGTCTTCCACCTCGTTCAATATCCGGTAAGCGCGGCGCTGCAGCGCGGCCCCTGCATGGGTCACTTCCAAAGGCCGGGAGGAGCGGTCAAACAGTGCCACGCCAAAGCTGTGCTCCAGCTTTTTCAGATGCTGCGAAGCGGCGGATTGGGTCATCCCCAACGCGCGCGCGGCAACCGTGACCTAGCCGGTTTCGCTCACCGCCATGAAGACTTCGAGTGCGCGGAACAGGTTAATCTCGGGATTCGGGCTGGTTTTTTGCATATCCTGCTGCGCTTGATTAGTTTTGCTTATGAAGTGCGGCGCCTGCTTGCCTGTCAAGACATTTGCGCCCAACGTCCCGGCCAGGCGAGGGAGGGCGCATTGGGTAAATCTGTTCTGATCATTGGCGGCGGGGCCATCGGGCTGGGGCTGGCCTATCATCTGGCGGGCCGCGCCGAGGTGACATTGCTGGAGCGCAACCAGCTCACCTCCGGCACCTCTTGGCATGCGGCCGGCATCGTGGGCCCGCTGCGCGCCACCCCCAATATGACAAAAATCGCCATGTATGCAGGTGAGCTGTTCCCCAAGCTGGAAGAGGAAACCGGGCTGTCCACCGGCTACAGGGTTACCGGAGGCTATTGGCTGGCGCGCGAAGAGGCGCGGATGGATGAGCTGCACAGGATCGCCTCGCTTGGCCGCCATTTCGGACTGACCCCCAGTATTGTGACGCCGGATCAGATAGAGGTTCCTGGGCTGAATACGGGCGGTCTGGTTGGCGGGCTGAAAGTGGCGGAAGACGCCAATGTGAACCCGGTGGACCTGTGCATGGCCTATGCCAAAGGCGCGCGGGCCAAAGGCGCGCAGATCTGCGAAGGCGTGCAGGTGAAGCGCCTTCTGGTCGAGAACGGCACCTGCAAGGGTGTGGAGCTGGCCGATGGCAGCGAGATCCATGCCGATACCGTGGCGCTCTGCGCCGGGGCCTGGTCGCGCAAACTGGCACAAGAGGCCGGTGTGGCCCTGCCGCTGCAGGCGGTCGAACATATGTATGTGGTCACCGAAGTGATGCCGCAGCTGCCGCAGCCCTTCCCGGTGCTGCGCGATCTGGAGCGCTGGATCTACGTCAAGGGCGATGCCGGCAAGCTGGTGATCGGCGGCTTTGAACCGGACGCGCAGGTCTGGGACGCCTACGGGCCGTCGGGCGACCGCCCCTTCCTGGAACTTCCGGAAAATTGGGAGCAGTTCACCCCCTTCATGGAGGCCGCCCTGGAGCTGATCCCGGCGTTGGAACAGACCGGTATACAGCATTTCATGAATGGGCCTGAAAGCTTCACCAATGACACCCGTCCGATGATCGGAAGGGTGCCGGAGATGGACGGGCTTTATGTGGCGGCGGGCATGAACTCGGTCGGGATCATGTCCTCGGCCGGGGTGGGCCGGGTGCTGGCGGACTGGATCGAGGAAGATAGTGCGCCGATGGATCTGTGGGAGGTCGATGTGGCCCGGGCCGATCCGCTGGCCGCAGCGGCAGACCACATGGAAGCCCGCATGGCCGAGGCGGTGGCGGACAACTTCTGAATC
>CAJXHQ010000253.1 GCA_913054485.1 uncultured Paracoccaceae bacterium | reverse complement strand
GCTCAAAGGCCCAGTCCAGATCTCCGATCTGGCTGAATTCCTCGAACCAGCGGCCGGTGGCCGGGTCGCGCGCCATATGGCCGGCAAAGGTTGATCCGTCCTGCGAGGCATGGCGGCGCTGAATGTGGTTGCAGGCCATGGCGATGTTTTTGCGGGTCGGATCCTTCAGCTTTGGCAGGTCGCGGATCTCGATATTCCATTCCGCCGCCTCGCCGACGGTGGAGACGTAATGCATGGAATCGGACGGGGTGGTCAGGATCACCGACAGAAGCGAGGGCCGCAGTCGCAGGATCGCCTGGCGGGCGGTCAGCTCCTCCATCAAGGCAAGCGCCACCTTGAAGGCCTGGTTCACCGTGGCCGCGTCATAGTTGCCGTCTGCCACCTGCAGCGAGACGGAGTGGAAGCCGAGCTTAGCGCGGGCGTGCAGAACACGCACCGGCAGGCGGCCCGCATCGCCCTCGTAGTTCACGCCGCCTGCCAGGAACAGAAGGGCGCAAGCGCTTTCGCAGCGCGCTCCGGCCGGCACCGCGGTGCCCAGATGGCCGATCCAATAGCCGTCCTGCGAAGGCCCGTGAAGGGCGTCGTAATTGTAGAGGATATCCGCCATCTTCAGCGCTTCGGAAATCGACCCGCCGGGGCTGTCGAGGCAGAGAGAAGCCGGGGTGCCGTCGTTCACGATACTGTTGACCGTTTTGCCGTTGAGCACATGCGGCGGGTTCCGCATCACTGAGGTCAGCGCCTGGTGGAACCTGTCTGCGTCTCCCGGCTGAATGGTGCCGGACATCGTCATCAGACAATCCATGGCTGCATCGCCGCCCGGACGGAAATCGGCGGCCTGTCCGGCACCTGCCCATAGTGCTGCGGCAAGTGCCGCTGCTGCCAGTTTCTTCATGCTCGGACCTCTCATTTGCAGATCAGCGAGGCGCTGATGTCGTTCTGTGCCATGCCAAGCGCCTGCAGAAGCGCGGGTTCAACCCATTGGCTGTCTTTGCCCAGGTAACGCTGGTTGGCGGTGCCGATGGCGCCCAGCGTCTTGGGCCCGATGCTGCCATCCGGTGTGCCAACGTTGATGCCATTGTCATTGAGCGCTTTTTGCAGTTTCTGCAGATTCGTGGGCGACCGCATGTCGACCTCGCCGCAGTAGGAGGCCGGCACCTGCGCAGAGCGGACCCAAGCGGGGATTTGCGGCAGAACAGAATACAGGCATCCGCTGTCATCGCAGACCAGTGTTGATTCGCCATATGGGTCGGTCAGCGCATCCCTGGCGATCTGAAGCAGTTTAGAGTTGCGCATTGTCTGCAGAGCGTCCCCCAGATTGTCGTTGTTGAACACATCGATGTGTTCCTGGCCGGTCCATTTCGGGTTGCAGTCTTTCAGCATTCCCTCGAAATCGGAGGCACAGCGGAAGAGCTGGCACGGAACCCTGACGGCGATATCCGGCCGCCCGCCCTGCGGCGTGCAGATTTCGTATACCCAGCTGGTGCCGCGTTTCGCTCCGTAGCAGGCATAGTCGCTGCGCGGAACGTAAGTAATGAACACGTCCTCAGAGCTGGCCATACGGCGCAGCAGCTGAGGCTCGTAGCGGCCGTAGCGCGACTTGTAGTCCTCCGCGCAAAGCGTCAGCGCTTCGGCGCGTGTTGGAGTGAACCCGCCGGCACCCGTGCTGTGAAAGACTGTCGCGACGCTCTCCATTTCTGGCACTGTCAGGTAATACATTCCGCTGGCCGGGGTTTCGTACATCTCTTTCAGGATGTGCAGGTCTACCTGTGCGCTCGAAAACAGCTCCACCACGTTGTTCAGCGAGGTGTTGATTATGCGCTGGACCTTGTCGACCTCCTCGGCGGAATAGTCACGCGGGGGCAGTGACAGATAGGGCGTGTGCAGGCCCAGCTTGGCTGTATCATGGGCGAAACGGCGCGGGTGGAAGACGCCTTCGTAAGTGGTGTAGCCGCTTAGGAAGATCATCGAGCAGGCGCTTTCGCAGCGCGCGCCGGACGGTAACAGTGTCGGGAAGTTGTGCTCGCGCACAAATTCCGCGATCTGCAGTGCTTCGACCAGGCTCCCGCCGGGACTGTCCAGCGCAATAACGGTATTGTATGGGCAGAATCCCGGCGTGCCGCAGTTCATCAGCCCGTTGTCTTCGATAAAGGCTTTGAGCTTTTCAGCGTCGCCTACCTCTATCTGACCGGAGATCTTCACCACCGGCGACATCATCACGGCTGCGTTGGCCGTTCCATCCAGAATGTCCCACATGCCGACCGCACCGCCTAGATTGCGGAACAGGTCCTGCGGGGTTCCTGCCTGTGGGCGGGCGCGGGTCAGCTCTGTTTGGCTGCGTTTCGAGGAACAATTGAGGCTTTCGCAGCCGAGTGCTTCGAGCGGCTGACGGCCGCGGATGCCGAGGCTCCAGTTCCATTCGCTCAGGTACTCCCGAGACATCACCGGGTTCCTGTCCAGTAAGGAGATGTCCGCCGACTGGGCCGCCTGCGCTGCACAGCCCATTGCCAGCCCGGCGATCATACGGCGGAGCCACGTCGTCAATGCCATTGAAATATCCTTCTTCTGTCCGCGCGGGCTGAATTGATGCCCTTCCAACCAGTGTTTTGTTTTCTTTGTCCCGATCAAAGGCTAAACTGTCAGGAATTGACAAAAACCCGGTGATTGACGGCATGAAACCACAATTTCTTTCCCTGATCGCAGCTCTGGCGGCCCCGGCCGCCTTTGCGCAGTCGACGATGACGCTGGACAGTTTCTCGCTGAATGACAGCACGGCCGCAAAACCGGCTGAAACCGCCGCCGCGGCGTCTTCGCTTGAGACCTGCCTGACCAATCCCGCGGCCTGTGCCAGTGCCGAGCATAAATCGGGCACGGATTTCTCGCTGGATGACGTGGTGAACCTCGGCATTGTTGACCGCGAGGAAGTGGCGCAGCAGGCGTCTACCGCGGGCGGATCGGTGGACGTCACCGAACCTCTGCCCTCGGTCGATATGGAAATCCTGTTCGACTACAACTCCGACACCGTGCGCAGCGACCAGATCGGGCAGCTGGCGGAACTGGCCGCCCTGCTGAAGTCCGAGAAGTTTTCCGGCTACCGCTTTCTGTTTCTCGGCCACACCGATGCCAAGGGATCGGCGGCATACAATCAGGACCTGTCCGCACGGCGCGCCGAAAGTGTCGCGCAGATGGTGCGCGGCATGGCGGGGCTGGAGGGTGAGCGCACGCTGGCCAGTGGCTTGGGGTTTGCCAAACTGAAGTCGCCGGGCGACCCGTTCGACGGGCAGAACCGGCGGGTCCAGCTGGTGCTGGTCCCGCGCTGATCCCTTGATTACTGGACGGTGAAGGCCTCGAACCGGTACTCAGACGGGCCGTAGCCGCCTGCACTGACAAAACCGGCCCATTCCCCGGCCAGAACCTTTTGCGCGGTGCCTTGCAGCACGGCCTTCACTGCGTCCTGGTTTCCGCCGATGCCTTCCGGCTCGCAGAGAAAGCCAAGCTTGTGATCGCCCTTGGCGTCGCTCTCCTGGATGACCAGCCCGAAGCGCGAGCCGGGTGAGATCTCATAGCGGGTCTGGCCATTGCTGAGACCCACCTGTTTGAAGAACTGCAGCGGGATCGGTGTCACCTGCCCGTCAGGGGCGAAATTGGCAAAGAAGGGCGTGCAGGCGTTGGGCACATCTGCGACGACCGAGATTTCCTCGCCCACGGTCACCCGCGGCGGGTAGACCGCCAGCAGCGCGCGCAGCGGGTCGGTCTCGGCGGCGGTATTGGCGCTGCGCTGGAAATAGAACTCAGTCTGCATCTGCGACAGCTGCTGCGGACGCTGTTCGCCGCCTGTTTCAGCGATCACATCACCGGTCACCCGTTTCATCAGAACCGAAATTTCCGTGTCCGGGGTGCGGATGTGTTTTGCCAGCGCGCGGGCAAAGGGCGAGTTTTCCCCGGTCCCATCGCTGGCCACCGTGTTGGGCAGGGTGGCAAAGGTGATCAGCATGTCACCCTCGGCCTGCACCACCGCAAGCCCGCGGCTCTGCGCGACGCTGCGGTTGTCCGATATGCCCGCTGACAGGGCCTCGGCAAAGGGGTTGTTGCGGCAGGCATCAAGGAAGATCATCGACACCGGGAAGGGTTTCAGCATCTGGATCAGACTATCCATCGAGATCGTCTCGCGCTCGATCGATGCGGCGGAGGTGATCTTCGCATCCACCGGTACCAGGAAATTGCGCCCGTCTTTCTGCAGCCCGTGTCCGGAGAAATAGACCGCCACGGCATCGGCCTGGCCGTATTTCTCCGCCAGCCCGTCGATGGCTTCGCCCAATGCGTCTTGGCTGGTATCTGGGACCACGTCGACCTCGAACCCCATGGCGCCGAAGCTTTGGGCCAGAAGCGTGGTGTCGTTGATCGTGTTGCGCAAAACGCCTGCGTGCTCATAGGCCTGGTTGCCGATCAGCAGGGCGTAGCGGCCGCCGGCCGCGGCCTGCAGGGGCAGAAGGCAGGCCAGAGCCAGAAGCGCGGTGCGGATAATGGCAGCAGGTTTCAGCATCCCTTGTCCCTTTCCATCTGTTTTATCTGCGAAATTTCTTCCGCCTCGGAGGCACTCAGCGTTGGGTTCTTCGTGAAACAGCCCTCGTTGCCGAAGGCGGCAATGCCGCGCGGGCCGCCGAAGCAGTAGCCGTCTTCATGAAAGATCTCGTTGCGCCGGTGCCAGAGCGCATCGCAGCTCAGCCCAGCGGCGTTCTGCACCGGGGTTTCTTCATGGCGGATGCGGGGCAAGTCGGCCAGCTTCATGTCCCAGGGGAACAGCACCAGAGGCGAATAGGCCGCGATGGTCACATCGTCCATGAAGTCCGGATCATCCTGGCGCAGGCGTTCCAGCATGTCGGCGTGATCGCGGTCCTTGTCATAAGACTGCTGGACCCAGACCCGCAGAGAAAATCCGGTTTCAAAATCGTACTTTGTAGTGCTTGCGTTCTCATCCATGTCGTAGTGGCTGAGCGCATCGCCCGGCTGCGTGCCGGTTGAGATGGATACCAGGCAGACCGCCTCGCCGATGTGGTAGTCCGGATAGCCGGTCGCATAGCCGATCAGCTGTTGGCCGGTGCTTTCAATATATGTCCGCGCAGGCGAGAACACCCGCTGGCCGCTGCTGCCGTGGACCGCCAGCCCATTGTTTTTCTTGAAATCGAGGGCCTGAAATACGCGGTATACATCTTTGGCATTGGCAAATTTCGAGGGCTTCCACTGCCCGTTCAGACCGTAGCCAAACCCTTCTTCTCTCTGCATGTAGACATTGTCGCAGATCGTTCGGATCAGGGCCTCATCGGCGGTAACGCGGGCATCAAAACCGCCCGCTGGGATCCGGGCGAGCAGCGCATCCCCGACGGTGTCGATATAATACATCTCCTGCGGCGGTGTGCCGAGGAAACGGGCCATCACATAGGGAGAGGCGTATTGGTATGCGGCCGGATCGCTGAAATCGTCGAC
>CAJXHQ010000252.1 GCA_913054485.1 uncultured Paracoccaceae bacterium | reverse complement strand
TGGGCGGCCAGTCGCCGATCATTCAGGCGGCTCAGTTCGCGGACTGCATGGGTGCCAAGGCACCTGAATGCACCACCGCCAACTTCGCCCCTGTCGGCACCGGTCCTTTTGTTGTGGATGAGTTCAAACCGAACGACGTGATCTCCATGTCGGCGAACCCGAACTACCGCGACCCGGCCAAGCCGGCCTTTGCCACCCTGACCTTCAAAGGCGGCGGTGATGCGATGGCAGCAGGCCGCGCGGTGCTGGAAACCGGCGAATTCGACTACGCCTGGAACCTGCAGCTGGCCCCCGACGTCATCGCCAAGATGGAAGAAGGCGGCAAGGGCAAGGCCGTGGCAGGCTTCGGCCCGCTGGTCGAGCGTCTGGAAATGAACATGACGGACCCGAACCCGGCTCTGGATGCAAACGACCGCTCCACGGTCCGCGCGCCGCACCCGTTCCTGTCCGACATCAACGTGCGCAAGGCGCTGTCGATGGCGATCGACCGCGAACTGCTGGTGGAAGTGGGCTATGGCCAGGCGGGCAAAGTGTCCTGCGATCTGGTTCCGGCACCTGATCTCTATGCCGCCCAAAACGACCACTGCTTCGCTCAGGACATCGCCGGCGCCAATGCGATGCTGGACGAAGCCGGCTGGGCACGCGGCTCTGACGGGGTCCGCGAGAAAGACGGCGTGCGCCTGTCGATCCTCTACCAGACCTCCACCAACGCAGTGCGCCAGGATTTCCAGGCGCTGATCAAGCAGTGGTGGGAAGAGATTGGCGTTGAAACCGAGCTGCGCAACCTGAACGCATCGGTCTTCTTCGGCGGTGATCCCGGTTCGCCGGATACCTTCCAGAAGTTCTATGCAGACGTGGAAATGTACGCCAACACCTTCGACGGCACCGACCCGCAGGCCTATCTGTCGATGTACAAATGCGGCAACGAGCCGAAGCCGGAAAGCCAGTGGCAGGGTGAGAACATCAACCGCTACTGCGATCCCGCCTATGACGCGCTGATCGAAGAGCTGGCCGCCACCGGTGATCTGAATGCCCGCGGCGACATTGCAAAAGCGATGAACAACATGCTGACCAAAGACAGCTACACCATCGTGCCGCTGGTCCACCGTGGCCGCGTGTCCGCCCATGCCGAAAGCCTCGGCGGTGTGGTTCTGAACGTTTGGGACTCTGAACTTTGGAACGTTGCCGACTGGCACCGTGTCAAGGTGAACTAAGACGGATTGCGGCGGGTATTCCCGCCGCTTCTACAAGGTGGGGGCTGGGACGGCATTTGCCGCCCGGCCTTCTGCATAACAAGAAGCCGTCTAGAAAAGGGCGCTCTGAATGCTGACTTTCACGATCCGACGTCTGGTCTTATCTGTCCCGACGCTGCTGTTTATCTCCCTCGTCATATTCCTGCTCCTCGAACTGGCGCCGGGCGATCCCATGGCACAGGTCCCGCTGACCGTTCCCCCCGAAGTGAAGGAAAAGATGCGCGAGGCGCTTGGCCTGGGCCAGCCGATGCACATCCGCTTCTGGAAGTGGCTTGTCCAATTCTTCTGGATCGAGCCGCAGGTGCTGATCGACTACTACTTTAACACCACTTTCTCCGAGGGCGACCTGCGGGTGATCTCCTGGCAGACCCGTTCGCCGGTGATGGACATCGTCGTGCAGCGCCTGCCGCAGACCATGTGGGTTGTGGGCACCGCCTATATCGTCGGCATCCTGATCGCGATCCCGATCGGCATCTATTCGGCCTACCGGCAGTATTCGGTGTTCGACCAATGCGGTACCTTCGTAACCATGGTCGGCTTCTCAATCCCGCCCTTCTTCACCGGGCCGCTGCTGATCGTGCTCTTCTCGGTGCAGCTGGGCTGGTTCCCGTCGATCTATGACACCACCCATGTGGTCAACGACTGGGAGAGCTTCACCTACCAGTTCCGCCAGATGATCCTGCCTGTCATGGTTCTTGCGCTTCAAACCACAGCGCAGATCAGCCGCTTCATGCGCGCCTCGATGCTGGACAACCTCAATCAGGACTACGTGCGCACCGCCCGCGCCAAGGGCCTTTCCGAGGCAGTTGTGGTCACCGTGCATGTGCTGCGCAACTCGATGATCCCGGTTGTGACTGTCATTGCGCTGGGGATGCCCGCCATCTTCGGCGGCGCCATCATCACCGAGGAGGTCTTCAAGGTGAACGGCATCGGCTCACTGCTGATCGGGGCGCTGTTCGCCAATGACCTGCCGATGGTGCAGACCCTGACCTTCATCTTCGCGATCCTGATCGTATTCTTCAACCTGGTTGCCGATATCCTCTACGGCCTGCTTGATCCGAGGATCCGCTATGACTGATCTTTCCAACCCTGTTCCGATCGCCAAGCCGCGCAGCCAGTGGCAGAATGTCTGGGACCAGTTCAAGCAGCACAAGGGCGCGCTCTTGGGCGGCGGCTTCCTGATGTTCATCACCCTTGCAGTGCTGATCGGGCCTTATATCTGGTCGCTGGATCCGCAAAAGCTGGACATCCGCAACAAGGACATGCGGCCCATTTTCAACATCCTGTGGGATGGTGATGCCAAGGTCGGCTGGGCGCATCCGCTTGGCACCGACAACCTGGGCCGCGACGGGCTGGCGAACCTGCTGGCGGGCGGGCGCACCTCGATGGCGGTGGGCTGGGCGGCAATGCTGCTGACCCTGTTCATCGGGACGTTCATTGGCGTGGTGGCCGGCTACTTCAAGAAGCTGGACGGCCCGCTGATGCGGCTGACCGACCTGTTCCTGTCGCTGCCGATCCTGCCGCTGCTGCTGGTCGCGGTCACCCTGTTCCGTCAGCCTTTGCGCGCCAACTTCGGGCCTGAGGGTGGCATGTTCATCCTGATCGTGGCGATCATCGGCATCACCTCCTGGATGCCCACCGCGCGCATCGTGCGCGGCGACATTCTGGCCCTGAAAGAGCGCGAATTCGTACTTGCGGCCCGCTCCATCGGCACCCGGCCCGGCGCGATCATCCGCCGCCACCTGCTGCCGAACGTGATCTCGCCGATCATGGTCTCGGCCACCCTGGGCCTGGCGGCGGCGAACATCACCGAAAGCGCGCTCTCCTTCCTGGGCGTCGGCTTCCCGTCGGACTTCCCGACCTGGGGCAAGATGCTGGCGGACGCTGTGCAGCGGATGGAGGAATACCCCGAACGCGTGATGCTGCCGGGGATTGCCATCTCGCTGACAGTGCTCAGTGTGAACTACCTCGGCGATGGCTTGCGCGACGCGCTGGACCCGCGCATCCGCGGCCGCTGAGGCCCGCAGAAAAGACCAAAAAAGCCCCGCTCTGGCGGGGCTTTTCTTTACGGTACTGCCGGTATTCTCCGATAAAACAGACCGGAAAATGCGCGTTCTCCGGACAGGTCAGCCGGCCGTTGCGATATTCACAACCTCTGCAGATGGGCGGCGGCCAGGCTGCGCTTTGCTGGTGCGGAAAGTCTGCACCATGCCGCGCAGCCGGGTGGCCGCCCGGAGCAGGTCCGCACTGTCGCGCGAACTTTCTTCCACCATCAGCGCGTTGTGCTGGGTCACCTTGTCCAGCTCGGTCACCCCGATGTTGATTTCGTTAAGCCCGGCCGCCTGTTCTTCCGACGACGCTGCGGTCTTCTCCATCAGGCCGGTGATCTTCTCCACCTGCTCAAGGATATCGCTCAGCGCCTGACCAGTGCTGCGCACCAGATCAACACTCGCTTCCACCTGCTTCTCCGAGATCGATATCTGCTCCTTAATTTCCTTTGCCGCCTTAGTGGAGAACTGCGCCAAAGATCCGACCTCGGCGGCCACAACCGCAAAGCCGCGGCCCGCGTCGCCGGCGCGCGCAGCTTCAACCCCGGCATTCAGCGCCAGCAGGTTGGTCTGAAAGGCGATGTCGTCGATCACCCCGACCGATTGGGAAATCTGCTCAGAGGCGCCGACCAGCCGCTCCATGGAATCCACCGCCCGGGAGACGATCTCGCTCCCCTGTTCAGCCTTGTAGCGCGCTTGGTTGCTGATTTCGCTGGTCTCGCGCGCGCCCTCCGCGGCCACCTGCAGGCCCGCAGTCAGCACATCCAGCGCGGCTGAGGATTGCTCCAGCGTCGCAGCCTGGCTTTCGGTACGCTCTGACAGTTCCTGCGTTGCAGCGCTGATCTTCTCGCTGGTGCCATGGGCTGTTTCCGCCCCCTGCTCAAGATCCGTCATTGCCGCGCGCAGCTTTGCCGCCGCCTGGTTAAAGCTCTGGCGCATACTGTCATGAGTTCCGCCAAACGGCTCACTGATTTCGCAGGTCAGATCCCCTTCGGCAAAGCGGTGCAACGCCTTGCCCATCTGCGCGACAGCATGGGCCTGTTCTTGCGCGCCGCGTTCGATGCTATCCTGCATCAGGCGCCGGTCCTGCTCATTCTCGGTCAGGCGGGTCAGCGCATCGGAAAGCTGGCGGATCTCACTCAAGCGGCTGCTTTGCGATGTAGTCTGTATGTCGCCTTCTGCCAGCGCCTGAAGCGCCCCGGCACAGGCCGTAAGCGGCCTCGACAGCGCGCGGGAAACCGCCGTGGCCACAGCAACAAATACCACCATCGCAATAACGGCCCCGGTAATCAGCCCCGTCACCGCATTGGTTTCAACATCGGAAACCCGGGCCTCCCGCTCAGCCAGAACAGATTGCAGGGCTGCGGAAATTTCCTCATAGACCGGCTTGAATTGGGCGAAAAGATCTTCAATTCCGGAGATTTCCGCCTTTTCTGCCAGTTTCGCCGCAACCAGTTCCGCAAACCTCTGCTGGTAGGTATCGAGCAGAGCCAGCGCCTTGCTGCGCTGTGCGGCAGATCCGAACGCCTCCTCCGGCAATGCGCGGAACGCCTTGGCGCCGGCCGACAGCCGCTCGGCATATTTCATCTGGTTGCGCAGCAGGAAGTCTTTCTCATGGCGCCGCAGCATCAGAAGCGCGGCTGTCAGATCCGCATTACCGCCCAGCCCGAGCAGCGCTTCGAGGTCGTGAACCGCGCTGCGCATGGCACTGCGCAGCCCCTCCGCAGGGGAAAGTCCGATTTTTTGGTCCAGCGCCGCCAGTTCAGCAAAGCGGGCCTCATAGTCCTCCAGCAAATGCTGCTCTTTGCTGAGGGCCGCCAATGCTGTGCCGAGCTGGAGTTTTTCACCGCTCGCAGCAATGCCGTCCAGAAGCATATGCGCTTCTTCCATCAGCGCAGCGTGATGGGCAACTTCGCCTGCGTCGCTGGTCAGCATGAACGTCATTTCCGCCTCCCGCGCCTCCAGCAATACGATGTCCAGCCGGTCCAGACTGAGCCTGAGCCCGGTAATTTCACCCTGCACGGCCTTTTGCCGGTGTTCAAATGCGACCAGCAGAACGATTGAGGCCACAATTCCAGCCATACATATTCCCGCACCCGCCACCAATCCGAAAAGGGCGGTTCTTACCTTCAACTCTCTTAACATTTTTCATCCAATCTCTCAGCAATAACCCGAGACTAAAAGTTC
>CAJXHQ010000251.1 GCA_913054485.1 uncultured Paracoccaceae bacterium | reverse complement strand
GCTGGCGCGCGGCGAGGACGAGGAGGGGGGCAAACCGGCAGACCGCCGCTTTGCCAATCCGATGTGGAATACCAACCCCTATTTCCAGCTGATCAAGGATCAGTACCAGACCAATGCAGAGACCATCCGCCAGGCGGTTGGGGAGGTCGAGGGCCTGTCGCGCAACGATAAACAGCGGCTGAGCTATTTCGCTGATCAGATCGTCGAGATGATGGCCCCCACCAATTTCCTGCCGACCAACCCGGATGCGCTGGAGAAGGCGGTGGAGACCGAAGGCCAGTCGCTGATCGACGGGCTGGAGAACCTGGTGGCAGATCTGGAAGCCAACAATGGCGAACTGGTGGTGCGGCTGGCCGATGAGAGCGCCTTTGAGCTGGGCCGCAATATTGCGACCTCTCCTGGCGAAGTGGTGTTCCGCAACCGGATGATGGAGCTGATCCAATACAGCCCGGCAACGGAAAGTGTTTATGATACGCCGATCGTGCTGTTCCCGCCCTGGATCAACAAGTTCTACATCCTGGACCTGAAGGCGCAGAACAGCATGATCAAATGGGTGACCGAACAGGGATATACCATCTTTGTGGTGTCCTGGCTGAACCCGGATGAAGGCGACGCCGATATCGGGCTGGAAGAGTATATCGAGGATGGCTACCTGACCGCCTTTGACGTGGTGAAGAAGATCTGCGGCGTGAAACAGGTCAATGCGGTGGGCTATTGCATCGCGGGCACCACGCTCAGCCTGACTCTGTCGCTGCTGAAACAGCGCGGCGACAAGACGGTGAAATCCGCCACTTTCTTTACCGCCCTCACTGATTTCTCGGACCAGGGGGAGTTCACCCCCTTCCTGCAGGATGATTTCATCGACGGGATCGAGGAGCAGGTAAACGCGGACGGCATCCTGAAGTCCTGGATCATGGCGCGGACCTTCTCCTTCCTGCGGTCAAAGGACCTGATCTATGGCCCGGTGATCCGCAGCTACATGATGGGTGAGACGCCGCCCGCCTTTGATCTTCTGTATTGGAACGGCGACGGGGCCAACCTGCCGGGCAAGATGGCGATGCAATATCTGCGCGGGCTGTGCCAGCGCAATGAGTTTACCGAAGGCGGCTTTGAGCTGCTGGGCCACACCCTGCATGTGAAGGACGTGGATGTGCCGCTGATGGCGATCACCTGCGAGACGGACCATATCGCGGCCTGGAAGGACTGCTACCGCGGGGTGCAGAATATGGGGTCGCGCTCGAAAACCTTTGTGGTGTCCCAGTCGGGCCATATCGCGGGCATCGTGAATCCGCCATCGAAGAAGAAATACGGCCACTATACCAATACCGATCTGAAGCTGGATGCGGAGGCTTGGATGAAGGAGGCCACCTTCAGCGAAGGCAGCTGGTGGCCGCGCTGGGATGGCTGGCTGAAGAAGCGCTCCGGCAAGCAGGTGCCCGCACGTCAGCCCGGCGATTCGGAGTTCAGACCGATCGCTCCGGCCCCCGGTGCCTATGTGAAGGTCAAGGCAACCCGCTGAATTCATGTGGAAATGTGAATTTATGCTGCGGTGCAGCAGAAAAAGCTTGAAATGCTGCGCCGCAGAAAGCATATTCTTCTCAAGCTGATGAAGCGGGACGGGCCCGCAGGCAGCGAGATGAGGATTGTACCAATGGCCAAGACCCAAGACTTCTCCGCCGTCATGAAAGACATGATGGGTGCGTTTCCGGTGGACACTGCCGCCATGGACGACGCTTTCAAGAACACCGCAGCGCTGAACGAAAAACTGACTTCGGTTGCTCTGGACGCAGCGGGCAAATCCGCTGAGATCTCCAATAAATGGGCTTCCGAGACCCTGGCCAAACTGGCCGACGTTTCCAAAGCCAAGGCAGAGCCGGCCGATTACGCCAAGGCTGCTGCTGACTTCGCTTCCGCCTCTGCCGAAGTTGCTGCCGAAAACATGGCCGCCTTCGCCGAGATCGCCAAGAAGGTCCAGATGGACACTGTTGAGCTGCTGATGGCGGCTGGCAAGGAAGCGGGCGAAGAAGCTTCTGCCGCTGTGAAAAAGGCCACCGACGAGGTGACCGCCGCTGCCAAGAAAGCAGCCACCGCCAAGTAAGGCGTAAGAATTCCGGCACCAACTCCTCCCAACCGGTGCCAGAACCAGAGAGGCAGGCCTTTGCGGCCTGCCTTTTCTGTTTGCGGGGAGGGTGTTTCAGACGTCGAAGATCAGCACGATATAGGCGGCAAACACTGCCAGATGCACCACGCCCTGCAGGGAGTTTGTCCGTGCGCTCACGAAGGTGACGATGCTGATCGCCAGGGTCAGCATCAGTAGGGTCACTTCCGGCGGCTCCAGTCCCAGTTCGATGGGCAGGCCGACCATCCAGGAGGATCGCCAGCCCCTCGGCATGGTGCACCCCCCGGAACACTGCCAGCATCATGATGGCGAAATCGCCCCAAGCGCGAGGAAAGACCCGGCAGGGCCGAGGTTCTGCGGGTAGAGCGCACTGCCGGTGGCGGTGATGGCCAGGAAGGCCGCCCAGGTCAGGGCGACCGGCCAGGCCTGCAATATTCCTGCCTCAACGCTTTGGCCATTAGGTCCCCCCCTCTGGGCTGGCCTGCGGCAAAAGCTAGTGTTTTCAAGCGGTCAAGCCAGCAATCAGCCTAGAAGACGGCCTTGCGGAAGCTGCGGAAGCGCGGCTCCCACCCCAAGGAGCGCAGCCGGTCTGCGGCCATTTGCAGGTCCAGCGTCGGCCCCTCGGCCCAGGCGCCGTATTTCAGCAGAACATGTTTCAGGGTGCGCACGATATAGCTGCCGTCGTGGCCGTGGCGCCGGGCAGCTTCTGCGGCGATGTCGCGCACCGGGACGCCGGTTTCAGCAGCGGCATTGAAATTTCCGGTCAGCTCCGGCTGTTCCAGCAGCATCCGGTAGGCCCGGGCCAGGTCGTCGCGATGGATCAGCGGCCAGCGGGTGCCGGGATTGCCCCAATATTCCATCGGCTGGCCCGACCGAGCGCTGGCCAGAAAGCGCGAGAAGACGCCGCCCTCTTCGTGGTAGACGCTGGCCGGGTGCAGCACCGCCACCGACAGGCCGGGTGCCGCCATCAGCCGCTGGGCATTGATCCGCATCCAGTTAAAGGGCGCGATCGGGCGCTGCGGCGCCTCGTCCCCTGCGACACGGTTTCCGGTCGCGCCATAAAGCCAGCCGCCGCCGGTATAAAGCAGCCGCAGCGGCATGTAACGCCGCGCCGCATGGGCCATCACGGCCTCCATCGCGACTGTGTCGGCCGCCGCCATCTGACTGTCAAAAGAAGCCGCCAGCTGGATCAGCGCATCCGCCCCGGCCAGATGCGGCAGCCAAGCCCCGGTCTCTGTCAGGCTGCCGCGGAGGGTCTTGGCCCCCATGGCGCGCAGGCGGCTGTCCGAGGCTTGCGACCGGCTCAGCGCCAGCACCTCGTGACCTGCGCGCAGCAGGTGCGGAACCACGCCGCTGCCGATTGAGCCGCTGCCGCCCAATACCATCACTTTCATATCCGATGCCTCCTGCTGATCTGTTGCAGGATGAGTCTCTAGAAGCTCAACCCAGGTTGAGGTCAACCCCCTTGGAAACTGTATGCGGACCTGCCGTCAGGCTTTCTTTTTCTTCTGCACTCGCATAGGCTTTGCTGCAGCGCATCATCCGCGGGGAGGAATAAGATGGCCCAACAGGAAAAACCCTTGCTGATCAAGCGGTATGCCAGCCGGCGGTTGTACAATACCGAGACCAGCGACTACGTGACGCTGGAGGATATCGCAGGCTTTATCCGTGACGGGCGGGAAGTGCAGATCGTGGATCTGAAATCCGGCGATGACCTGACGCGCCAGTACCTGCTGCAGATCATTGCCGAGCACGAAAGCCGCGGTGAAAACGTGCTGCCGGTGAATGTGCTGAACGACCTGGTGCGCAGCTACATGATCCCCGGCGGCGGGGTGATGCCGCAGTTCCTGCAGACTTCTTTCGACATGCTGCGCAACAGCCAGTCGCAGATGATGGAGAACATGAGCTCGATGAACCCGATGGCCAAGATGCCGGGGTTCGAGGCGATGCAGGCGCAGCAGGAAGCCTTCATGAAGGCAATGACCGGCGGCATCTCCGGCGGCTGGACAGGCGGCGCCGCGCCCGAGAAGGAGAAATCCGAAGGCGGCGAGGATCTGGACGACATCAAGAAACAGCTGGCCGAGCTGCAGGACAAGCTGTCCAAGCTGAAGTAAGCACTTTGCGAAGCTTCAGACGCAAAAAGCCCCGGCCGTGCCGGGGCTTTGGTGCTTTTTGGGCCAGGCAAATACCGGTCAGGCGGCGGCCTGGGTTTTCACGGCCTCCATGGCGCCCAGCAGGATATTCGCGATCACGTCCAGCTCTTCTTTGGTCAGACGCACCGGCAGGCGCACGTCGCAGGCTTTCATCAGCATGGCGCGGGTCTGCGGCAGTTCGGGCAGATCCTGCAGGAACTGCCAGTTCCAGAACGCGCGGGCGTTGTCGGTCGAAAGCCCGAAAACCTGCACTTTCACGCCGCGGGCCCCGGCCTCCTTGGCGAAGGCGCGGGTCTCGTCTGCGCTCAGCCCTTCAAGGTTGAACTGGATCGAATCCGGTGCGCGGCGCTCAGGGCCCAGCGGGGCGGGGACGTCGATGAATGGGGAAGTATTCAGCCGCTCTGCCACGTAGTCGTGGTTTTTCAGCCCGTCGCGCACCCGGCGCGCCAGTTCCGGGATCTGCGGGCGGATCACTGCGGCCGAAAGGTTGGACATGCGCAGGTTATAAAGCGGCAGCTGGTTCTGCCATTTGGCGAATGCTTCACCCAGATCGGCGCTGTTTTCGCCGCGCGGGCCTTTGTGTTTCTGCCAGTTGTGCTCGTAAGCGCCGGACATGATCACCGCGCGGGCCACCAGGTCAGCATCGTCTGTGATCAGAATGCCGCCCTCGCCGGCGTTCAGCATCTTGTAGGACTGGAAGGAGAAACAGCCGACCCGCCCGATGGTGCCGATGTTTGCGCCGTTCCAAGTGGTGCCCAGCGAGTGTGCTGCGTCTTCCACCACCGGAATGCCACGCGCATCGCACAGGTCCATGATGGCGTCCATGTCCGAGGTATGGCCGCGCATGTGGCTGATGATCACCGCCTGAATATCCTGATCCAGCTTGGCGGCAAAGTCGTCCATGTCGATACGGTAGTTGCCGCCCACCTCGCAGAGCACCGGAATGCAATCCGCATGCACCACCGAGGAGGGCACCGCGGCAAAGGTGAAGCCGGGGATCAGCACGCGGGCGTCGCGCGGCAGGCCAAGCGCCTTCAGGGACAGAAACAGCGCCGCCGAACAAGAGGAAACGGCCAGCGCATATTTTGCACCCAGAAGCTCCGCAAATTCAGCTTCAAGCAGAGCGACAGGTGCATCCTGGGGCGCGGTATAGCTGAAAAGATCCCCTGATTGCATCAGCGCGTCGATCGCCTCGCGTGCGGCTGCGGGGAAGGGTTCTGC
>CAJXHQ010000250.1 GCA_913054485.1 uncultured Paracoccaceae bacterium | reverse complement strand
TTGGGCGTGGCGGTGGAAATCGACGGGGTGTTTGAAATCAAATGATGCCGCCTCTGCCCGCTGCCTTTCTTGAGACGCCTTTGGCCCACCGCGCGCTGCATGATGTTGCGGACGGGCGGCCGGAGAATTCACGTGCGGCGATCCGCGCGGCGATTGCGGCGGGCTATGGCATCGAGATTGACCTGCAGATCAGCGCCGACAAAAGGGCGCTGGTTTTTCACAACTACGATCTGGACAGGCTGGCCGAAGGGCAGGAGCCGGTCAGGGCGCTGGCGGCGCATGAGGCGGCGGATGTGGTCCTGAAGGGCGGCGACGGCGAAGGTATCCCGGATCTGGCCGAGGTGCTGGAGATTGTCGCAGGCCAGGTGCCGCTGCTCATCGAAATCAAGGATCAGGACGGGCAAATGGGCCCGGATGTGGGCCCGCTGGAAGCTGCCGCCACTGCAGCGCTGGACGGCTACGAAGGCCCGGTGGCGGTTATGTCATTCAACCCTCACTCAGTCGCCGAAATGGCCCGGCTGGCCCCGGATGTGCCGCGCGGCCTGGTGACCAGCGCCTATGATGCTGCCGACTGGAACCTGCCGGAAGAGACCCGGAGCCGGCTGAAGGCCATATCCGATTTTAAGACCTGCGGCGCGGCGTTTATCAGCCATGAAGCCGGCGACCTTGGCCGTGCCCGGGTGCAGGAGTTGCGCGAGGCGGGCGTGCCGGTGCTGTGCTGGACGATCCGCTCTGCCGAAGAAGAGGGCGTTGCCCGTGTCTTTGCCGACAATGTGACCTTTGAGGGCTACCTGCCGGGTTGAACAGCACCATCCGCCCCCGGATACTGACAGGGCAGGGGAGACGCGTATGGATCAGGCTCAGATCGAAATTCAGGTATTGGGTTCGCTTGGCCAGATTGCGGCCAGCGACTGGGATGCCTGTGCCTGTCCGGAAGCTGCGGATGGCTCCCGCCCCAATGATCCTTTTACGACCCACCGGTTTCTGAAAGCGCTGGAGGACAGCGGTTCGACCGGGCCGGGCACAGGCTGGCAGCCGCAGTACCTGGCCGCCTATCTGGACGGCGTGCTGATCGCCTGTGCGCCGCTTTATGCCAAGGGGCACAGCCAGGGAGAATATATCTTCGACCACAACTGGGGCCACGCCTACGAGCAGGCCGGCGGGCGCTACTATCCGAAACTGCAGATCGCGGTGCCTTTCACGCCTGCCACCGGGCGCCGTTTTCTGGTGCGCCCCGGGTACGAAGGCATCGGCCATTCCGCCCTTGTGCAGGGGGCCGTGCAGTTGGCATCGGACAACAAGCTGTCTTCTCTGCATGTGACGTTCTGTACCGAGGCAGAGGCAGAGATCGGCGCGGAAATGGGTCTTTTGCGGCGCGCGACCCAGCAGTTTCACTGGCTGAACGGCGGCTACGCGACATTCGATGATTTCCTCGCCAGCCTGTCCTCGCGCAAACGCAAGAATATCCGCAAGGAACGCGCACAGGCCAATGGTTTCGGCGGAGAGATCCGCATGTATACCGGCGCCGATCTGAGGGCGGAACACTGGGATGCCTTCTGGCAATTCTACCAGGACACCGGCAGCCGCAAATGGGGCTCGCCTTATCTGACGCGGCAGTTCTTCGACATCGCGCAGCAGGCGATGGCGGATGATATCGCGCTATATCTTGCGGAACGCGACGGCGTGCCAGTTGCAGGTGCCCTGAATTTCATCGGCCGGCAGGCGCTTTACGGCCGTTACTGGGGCTGCACCGAACATCATCCCTGCCTGCACTTCGAACTGTGCTATTATCGGGCCATCGAATTGGCCATTGCGATGGGGCTGGACCGGGTTGAGGCCGGCGCGCAGGGCGAACACAAACTGGCGCGCGGCTACCTTCCGGCACAGACTCATTCGCTGCATTGGATCGGCGATCCCGGCTTCAAGGAGGCCGTGGCCCGTTATCTGGAGGCTGAGCGCGCTGCCGTCGAGGAGGAGATCGAGATCCTGACGGACTATGGCCCCTTCCGCAAAGCGCAGGTGGAGGAACAGGAATGACCGAGAAACTGTCAGAGGCAACCCGCGGCCCGCTGCTGGACCCGCTGTTCGAGACCGGCTGGGAGATGGTGGAGGGGCGCGATGCCATCACCAAGACCTATAAGTTCGCGAATTTCGTGGCGGCCTTCGGCTGGATGACCCAGGCCGCGATCTGGGCCGAGAAGTGGAACCACCACCCGGAGTGGTCCAATGTCTACAACCGGGTGACAGTGGTGCTGACCACGCATGACGTGAACGGCGTCAGCACGCTTGACGCCAAGCTGGCCCGCAAGATGGACAGCCTGGCCTAAGGGTCAGAGCGGGTCTTTCTTTGCCAGCGCCTTCCAAAGCTTCTGGATGCGCTGCTTATCAAGGTTCACATGGGAATCGCGCACATCCGCCAGCGCCATTGCGGCGATGCGGGCGGGGGCATCCGGCGCAAGATCCGAAGTGATGCTGGTCAGAATCTCGCGTGCGACCACGGCGTCGTTCATTGCGCCCAGCCCCTCCTGCAAAACCTTCAGCTGCTTGATATAGGCCTTGGTCTGCGGTGCCGCAAAAACGGCGTTGGCGCATTCCGCCGTGTAGCGCAGCTTTTTCAGGGTCTTGCGGAATTCATGCCGGTCGGGCTCGTCCAGCCCTCTGAAATGGCGGCCCAGGTCATGCGCCTGGCGGTGGCGCAGGTCCAGCGCGGCGCGGCAGAGATCGCGCAGGGCGGCGGCTTGGCCGGCCGATGCGATCCAGAACCCAGTGCAGTTCAGTGGATCCGCCTCTTCCAGGAAGCGGGCCACGCGCTCGCTGTGCAGGGTTTTGACAAGGTCCTGTTTCTGCCGCCTCACAGCCACGGTCAGGTGCCGGTCCAGCGCCGCCAGCGTCTTGTCGCCGCCTGTCGCCTTCAGATAGGGCTGAACGGTCTCATAGAGCAGCACCTCCAAGTCGCGCAGATGGCCCGTCTCCTGCCCCAGCCAGCGCGCCTGCAGGCTCAGCGGCTTGGCGTAGCCCGGCGGCAGCAGCGGCCGGAACAGCCAGAGCCCGCTGCGCAGCCGCCTGAGCCCGACCCGCAGCTGGTGCGGGCCTTCCGGGTCTTCGCTGGTCAGGGTCCAGTCGCGGGAGGACAGGATTTGCCGGTTGAACCCCGCCATGATGGCGGCGGGGTGCTGGTTGATGCTGAGGCCCATCCGGTCCCTTTCCCAGGCTGCGCTCACATCGCGTCGAGCAGGCTCTCCCCGGCAGAGACCTCGCAGACGCCGGGGTTCTCTTCGCGCTGGAGCAGTTTCACGACACCGTCTTCTGCATACATAGCGTAGCGCTGCGAGCGGCCAATGAGCCCGGCGGGCGGGAAGTCCAGCCGCATGCCGATGGCCTCGATATACTTGCATTCTGCATCCGACAGCAGGGTGATGCCTGCCGTGTCCGCCCCGGTGGCCTTGCCCCAGGCGTCCAGCACAAAGGGGTCATTGCCGGTGATGCAGATGATTTCATCCACGCCCTTTGCGGCAAACTGGTCCTTGGTGCGGATGAAGCTGGGCATCTGCGCTTCGGAACAGGTGCCCGAAAAGGCGGCCGGCAGGCCGAAAATCACAACGTTGCGCCCTTTCAGCCTTGGTCCCAGCTCCACGGGTTCGGGCCCGTTGGCCCCCAGTTGAACCAAAGTGGACTCTGGCAGTCTGTCTCCGGCAGAAATCATCGCGTTTCCTTCATTTCTGTTTTGCATATCTGTTCGCGGCCCCTATAGGGTCGCCCAAAAGGTGAATGCAGATACGTTGGGAGGCAAGAGCACATGAGCCACATAGTTGTGATCGGAGCCGGACAGGCCGGCTGTTCAATGGTGGCCAAGCTGCGTCAGCAGGGGTTCGAAGGCGACATTACCCTGATCGGTGCCGAGACCGCGCCGCCCTATCAGCGCCCGCCGCTGAGCAAGGCCTATCTCTTGGGGGAGATGGACAAGGAGCGCCTGTTCCTGCGGCCCGAAAGCTATTACGCCGACAATAATATCACCCTGAAGCTGGGCACTTATGTCTCTGCCATCGACATTGCGGCCAAGACCGTGACCGCGGGGGACGAGGTGATCGCTTATGATCAGCTGGCGCTGACCACCGGGTCCGATCCGCGCCGCCTGCCGGCGGCAATCGGCGGTGATCTGGACGGTGTCTATGTGGTGCGCGGTCTGGACGATGTCGACGCGATGGCCCCTTCGGTGACCGAAGGCAAACGCGTGCTGATCGTCGGCGGCGGCTATATCGGGCTGGAGGCCGCAGCCGTCTGCGCCAAGCGCGGGGTGAAGGTGACGCTGGTGGAAATGGCCGACCGGATCCTGCAGCGGGTCGCGGCATCTGAGACCTCGGATTACTTCCGCTCCCTGCACAGCTCCCACGGGGCTGAGATCCGCGAAGGCGTGGGCCTGAAGGAGCTGGTGGGCACGGATGGCAAGGTGACCGGCGCGGTGCTGAGCGACGGGTCTGAACTGGACGTGGATTTTGTGATTGCCGGTGTCGGTATCGCGCCCTCCACTGCACTGGCCGAGGCTGCCGGGATCGCGCTGGAAAACGGTATCAAGACGGACGCGCAGGGCCGCACCTCGGCGGATGGGGTCTGGGCCGCGGGCGACTGCGCCTCCTTCCCCTACAAAGGCGGGCGGATCCGGCTGGAGAGCGTTCCAAACGCGATCGATCAGGCCGAAGTGGTGGCCGAGAACATGCTGGGGGCCGCGAAGGACTATGTGGCGACGCCCTGGTTCTGGTCCGATCAGTATGATGTGAAGCTGCAGATTGCCGGCCTTAACAGCGGCTACGATAATGTCGTCACCCGCCAGGGCGAGGGGCTGCAGGTGTCCTACTGGTATTATACCGGTGACCAGCTGGTGGCAGTGGACGCGATGAACGACCCGCGCGCCTATATGGTCGCCAAGCGGCTGATTGAGGCAGGCAAGACCGCTGACAAGGCGCTGGTGGCCGATCCTGAAGCAAACCTGAAGCCGCTGCTGAAAGCGTGAGGATAATTGCCGGAGATTTCCGCGGCCGGGCACTGGCCGCGGTGGGCAAGGGGGATGCCGGCGCGCATCTGCGTCCCACCACCGACCGGGTGCGCGAAAGCCTGTTTTCTGTGCTGACGCACACCGGTGCGATCCCCGGCGCGCGGGTGCTGGATCTTTTTGCAGGTACCGGTGCCTTGGGGCTGGAGGCCCTGTCGCGCGGGGCAGAGACTGCGGTGTTTGTGGATGACGGGCGGGTTTCGCAGGGGCTGATCCGCAAGAACATCAGCATCTGCAAGACCCAAGACGCCGCGCTGATCCGCCGCGACGCGTTGAAACTGGGGCCAAACCCGGATGCGCCTTATGATCTGATCTTCCTTGACCCGCCCTATGGCAAGGATCTTGGGAAAAAGGCGCTGGCGATGGCCGAGGCCGGCGGCTGGGTTGCCGATGATGCACTGGTTGTCTGGGAAGAAAATACCCCCCAATCCGCGCCGGAGGGATATGAGCTGG
>CAJXHQ010000249.1 GCA_913054485.1 uncultured Paracoccaceae bacterium | reverse complement strand
GCCTTCGAGGATGCCTGGACCGCCACGCAATGGGCCGCGCAGCAATACGGCGGCGGGCTGGTTCTGGCCGGCGACAGTGCCGGGGCCAACCTTGCGGCGGCTGTGGCACATCACGCCCGCGGCCGGCTGGAGGGCATTCTCGGCCAGGTGCTGATCTACGGTGCCTTTGGCGGCGACATCAGCCAAGGCTCTTACATCGAACATGCCCAGGCGCCGCTGCTGACCCGCGATGACATTCTGTTTTACCAGGATGTCCGCCTGGACGGCCCCGCGCCTGCAGGTGATCCCACCTATGCGCCGCTGGCTGACAGCGATTTTGCGAACCTTCCACCGACCGTGCTGGTCACCGCCGATTGCGACCCGGTGCGCGACGACAGCCGCGACTACCGCGACCGGGTTCTGGCGGCTGGCGGGCAGGCGCAATGGGTCAACGAGGCAGGCCTGGTTCACGGCTACCTGCGCGCCCGCCACACCGTTGCCCGCGCGCGCGACAGTTTCGAGCGGATCTCGCTGGCAATCGAAGCGCTGGGGCAGGGGCTCTGGCCTTATGACGAGGACTAGGGCCGCCTTCGAAAGGGCCGCCTGAGGTGTCCCGATTTGCCGCCGGGGCCGGGCTGCGGCTGCTGGCGGTGTTCCTGATCACCTGCATGTCCGCCCTGATCCACGCCGTGGGCGAGGCTGCGGCCTTGGGTCAGATCATCTTCTGGCGCTCCGCCGTCGCGCTGGTGCCGATCATCCTCTACATGGCGGTCTGCGGCGATTTCCCCGCGGCGCTCAGAACCCGCCGCCCCGGCAGCCACGCCCTGCGCAGCCTGTTCGGGGCCTTTTCCATGGGCTGCTCCTTCCTGTCTCTGATCTATCTGCCGGTCGCCAATGCCTCGGCGCTTGGCTATCTCGCGCCGGTGCTGACCCTGCCGCTGGCTGCCCTGTGGCTGGGTGAACGGCTGACGCCCCGCCTGGCTCTGGCGGTGGCTGCGGGCTTTGGCGGCGCCATGGCCTTCCTGTGGGAGGCGCTGGAGGCCCCCGGCAGCGGCGCGCTGACCGGTCTGGCGGCGGGGCTGGCCTATGCGCTGACCATGGCGGTGATGCGGGTGCATGTGAAACAGCTGACCAAGACCGAGAGCACGGCGTCGATTGCCTTCTACTTCGCGCTCACCTGCGCCGTCGTCGGTCTGGCGAGCCTGCCCTTCGGCTGGCCCGTCCTGCCGATCTGGCAGATTGCGGCCCTGGCCGGGGCCGGTCTCCTGGGCGGGCTGGCGCATATTGCCGCGACAGAAGCTATAGCCCGCGCGCCGGTCTCCGCCATCGCGCCCTTCGATTTCACGGGGCTGGCCTGGGCTGCAGGCTTCGACCTTGTGATTTTTGCCCATCTGCCAGGTCTCTGGGGCAGTATCGGGATGGCGGCCATCCTGACCGCAGCTCTGCTTGCGCTGCGTCCGGGCCGCGCAAGCGCGCCCGCAGAGAGTTTCAGCCCCCGTTGATCCGGGTGAGAGTGACAGACGTCCCGCCGGCTGTAACCGAACTGTTCAATGTCCAGCCACGGGCATCCACCTCCCGCTCGGTGGCAGAGAGGATCCGGCCGGTATTGTCGCGCAGGGTGATGGATTGGCGCTGCCCTTCCTCGAACATCTCCTGTATCCGTGCCTCCCGGCTGCCGCCCGGCAGGATGACCTCGTAGCTGCAGGTTCCAATTACGTCCGTGCAGCGGTGCGGCGCGTAGCGGATCTTGCTGCCATCGGTGCCGCGGATTTCCACGAGCCGGCCCGCGCTATCAAACCGTGCGTCGAACAGCTTGGCACGTGCGTCTCCGTCCAGTTCGTAGGTCTCGACCAGGTAGCGGCCCCAGCTTTTGCCCCGGAAAACATGCTCCAGCACCTGCCCGGTGCTTGCCTGGAACCGCAAAGCCTCGCCTGGGGTGATTTCATTGAAGCTGATACCACCCGCATGGGCAGCCTGGCCTGCTGCCAGAACTGCCGCCGCCAGAATACACTTCACGCCAAACCCTCCTCTGCCTTCCATGCCCTCAAAGCTAGACTGGCAGAGGCCCGCGTCCAAGAGAATGCAGCTCTTTCATCTTTTCCGGAATTGCGCCGGGGTGATTGGCCCTGGCACGGGGCCGGAGGGCAGCACTTCTGCGTTGGTGTCTCAAAGCAGGAAGGGCTCTGCCTTCATCGTTTCCGCCACTGGAGCGCCCAACAGCGACAGGACCGTGGGGGCCAGCTGCACCTGGTTGATCACAGTATCTTCAGCCGGGCCCTGTGCTGCGCCGAAGTAATAGAGTGCGGTATCTTGCTGCAGATCGCCGCGGCCCCCGTGGTGGCCGCGCTCGTCCTGGCCGTGATCTGCGGTCACGATCACTTCGTAGCCAAGGCCGCGCCAGCGGGTGATGAAAGGCGCCAGCATTTCGTCCATCACAAAGCAGGCATGGTCCATCTCCTGGCAGTCGTGGAAGTAGCGGTGTCCCATGCTGTCCAGCGTGCAGGTGTGCAGGATGCCGTAGTCGAGGCCAAACCGCAGGCAGAGGTTGGTGAGCGTGCCGAAGAGATCCACGTCGCTCGGCGTCATCTGGTTGTCTTTGCCGTAGCCGGTCATGCTGTGGAACCGGCCATGGTTGATGGATTTGCTTTCGGGCTCATCGTATTCTACGTCGCGCACCGGATCATAAGGGTGGCGGTTGAAAAACTGCGACCAGTAGCTGTGGGTGACAGCCCCTGTGGTGCCGCCGCCTTCGCGCACCTGGCTGAAGACATCCTTGTGGTTCAGGCGGAACACATTGGCATTGCCGGTGCAGCCATGCTCCGCCGGAGCAACCCCAGTGTGGATCGAGGCATAGCAGCTGGCCGAGATCGACGGCAGCACTGCCTTCAGCTTCCAGACCCGGGCATCGCCGCTGTCGACCCAGCCTTCAAGATTGCCGAACAGGCGGCGGAAATTGCGGTACGGAACGCCGTCCAGGATGATCAGGAGAAGTTTACGGTCCATCAGCGCTCTACCTTTTACACGCGTCACTTTTGTCTGAAGCTATCGGGGACAGGGCCCTGATCCCGCCTGTTTGCGCCTTTCGTGTAAAAAACCCGTCATGTGTTCGAGGAAAAGGCGGGATGCGGGAAAACTCTACAGAACTGACGTGCGGAGACTGCCCAGCCTCGGGACGGGCTAGATGGGGCCCTGCCCATAGTCTAAGAAAAAGACGCGCCCGAGGGGCGCGTCTGAGGTCTGCCAAGATTGCCGGGATCAGTTCCCTGCGCTTTCCATCTTGCGATGCGCGACCACCTCTTCCAGCCAGCCGAGCCGCATTTCCGGCACAGAGCTGAGCAGCAGGTCGGTGTAGTCGTCGAATGGCGGGCTCAGCACTTGCGATTTGCCGCCGTAGCGCTGCACCTGGCCCTGATACATCACCGCGATATTGTCGGAGATGGCTTTCACCGTCGCCAGATCGTGGGTGATGAAGAGATAGGCCACATCCTCGATCTTCTGCAGATCCAGCAAGAGCTTCAGGATGCCGTCAGCGACCAGCGGATCCAGCGCCGAGGTGACCTCGTCGCAGATGATCATCTTGGGCTTGGCCGCCAAGGACCGCGCGATGCAGACACGCTGCTTCTGCCCGCCGGACAGTTCCGCCGGGTAGCGGTCCATGAACTTCTCGCCCAGCTCAATCTCGTCCAGCAGCTCGATGATGCGCTTCTTCTTCTCTGACCCGCGCAGGCCGAAGTAGAACTCCAGCGGGCGGCCGATGATCGTGCCCACGGTCTGGCGCGGGTTCATCGCCACATCGGCCATCTGGTAGATCATCTGCAGCTCGCGCAGATCTTCGCGCGTGCGCCCCTTCAGATCGGGCGACAGGGTGCGGCCTGCGAACTCGATATCACCCTGGCTGGGCGGCAGAAGGCCGGTGATGACGCGGGCCAGCGTGGACTTGCCGGACCCGGACTCGCCCACCACCGCCAGGGTCTGGCCGGGGTAGAGATCGACATTGACGTTTTTCAGAACATCAAAGTTGGTCCCCTTGTAGCGCGCGGTGATAATGCGCACGGAGAGCACCGGATCAGGCGTCGGGGCCTTTTCCTCGTGATCGATGGAGCGCACGGACACAAGCGCCTGGGTGTACTCCTCCTGGGGGTTGTTGATGATCTGATCGACCGAGCCGTACTCGACCGTGTCGCCCATCTTCAGCACCATGATGTCGTCGCTCACCTACGCCACAACCGCGAGATCATGGGTGATGTAGAGCGCGGCAACGCCGGTGTCGCGGATGGCTTCTTTGATCGCCATCAGAACGTCGATCTGTGTGGTCACGTCGAGCGCCGTGGTGGGCTCGTCAAAGACCACCAGATCGGGTTCGGGGCAAAGCGCCAGCGCCGTCATGCAGCGCTGCAGCTGGCCGCCGGAGACCTGGTGCGGATACCGTTCGCCGATATTGTCGGGATCGGGCAGGCCAAGCTTGGCAAACAGCACCCGCGCGCGTTCTTCAGCCTCCCTGCGGGAGAACTTCTTCTGTTCCACCGCGGCCTCAACCACTTGCTCCATGATCTTCTTGGCAGGGTTGAAGGAGGCGGCAGCGGATTGCGACACATAGGTCACCTCGCCACCGCGCAGTTTGCGGATGTCGCCGAGGCCGGTTTTCAGGATGTCGCGGCCATTGACGAAAACCTCGCCGCCGGTGATTTTCACACCGCCGCGGCCGTAGGCCATGGAGGCAAGCCCGATGGTGGATTTGCCGGCCCCGGATTCGCCGATCAGCCCCAGCACCTTGCCGGCCTCGAGGTCGAAATCGACCCCGTGCACGATCTCGATGTCATGGGGTTTTTCACCCGGCGGGTAGACCGTGGCACCGATCTTCAGCCCGCGGACTTTCAACAAAGGTTCGCTCATCCGCGGCCTCCTTTCAGCGAGGTGGTGCGGTTCAGCACCCAGTCAGCAACCAGATTGACCGAGATCGCCAGCGTGGCGATGGCCACGGCGGGGATCAGGGCGGCAGGGATGCCGTAGACGATGCCTTCCTTGTTCTCTTTCACGATGCCGCCCCAGTCCGCTGCCGGCGGCTGGATGCCGAGGCCGAGGAAGGAGAGGGTGGAGACAAAGAGAACCGCGAAGATGAAGCGCAGGCCCATTTCCGCCACCAGCGGCGACAGGGCGTTGGGCAGGATCTCGCGGAAGATGATCCAGGCGGTTTTCTCGCCGCGCAGACGGGCTGCCTCGACGTAGTCCATCACCTCGATGTCGACAGCCACGGCGCGGGCCAGGCGGAAGACGCGGGTGGAGTCCAAGAGGCCCATCACCAAGATCAGGATCGGAATGGTCACCGGCATCACCGACAGAACCACCAGCGCGAAGATCAGCGTCGGGATCGACATCACCAGGTCAACAAAGCGCGACAGCACCTGGTCCACCCAGCCGCCCATCACCGCGGCAAAGAAGCCGAGGACAGAGCCGAGGGTGAAAGACAGGATGGTGGCCGCAGTGGCGACAAAGATGGTGGTGCGTCCGCCGTAGATCATGCGGG
>CAJXHQ010000248.1 GCA_913054485.1 uncultured Paracoccaceae bacterium | reverse complement strand
CAGTCGAATAACACTCCCTCCCGGCGGTCAGGGAACCGTGAGCCCTTTGACCGCCGCCGATGCCCGGGCCAGCCCCGGGCATCGCCTCAAGCCTCCTGATGTCATATTGGAGCTGCCCGATGAACCCGCGGTTCTTACCCTACCTGCTGATCCTTCCGGTCACGCTGTTTCTGTGCCTGTTCTTCCTCTACCCGTTCCTCTTGGTGGCGAAACAGGCCTTCAGCACCGCCTCCGGCCTGAGCCTCGAAAACTTCCGCGAGGTGACCGGCTACTGGAAGTTCCCGATTTCCATGAAAAATACCCTGCTGCTGGCCGCAATCGTGGTCCCGATCCAGCTGGCGCTGGCGCTTTTGATGGCCACCATGGTCAACCGGATGCAGAAAGGGCGCGATCTGATCCTCTATATCTGGACGATCCCGCTGGGCATTTCGGACCTTGCTGCCGGTATCATCTGGCTGGCGATTTTTGAGCAATCCGGCTTCCTCAACTCGATGATGAACGGGCTGGGCGTGGTCGACAGACCGGTCAACTTCCTGTCCTACCAGCATCCGATGATTGTCTTCGTGGCGATCATGCTGGCCGAGATCTGGCGCGCGACTGCCATCATGCTGGTGATCCTGGTGGCCGGTATTGGTCTGATCCCGAAGGAATACTATGAGGCGGCCGAGGTCTTTGGCGCATCGCCCTGGAAACGCTTCCTGCGGATCACCCTGCCGATGCTGCGCCCGTCGCTGCAGACGGCGCTGGTCCTGCGGGTGATCCTCGCCTTCGAGATCTTCGCGGTTGTGCAGGCCCTCGGCGGCACATTGTTCCCGGTTCTGATGGGTGAAACCTACGCCTATCAGTTTGAGCTGCTGAACGGCGGCGCGGCGGCGGCGATGGCGCTGATCATCCTCGGCATCTCCATCGCCTTCACCCTGATCATCATGCGGGCCCTGCGCGTCCCGAAAGGAGCAACGATATGACCGCTTCTGCCACTGACATAATCGAAACGCCTGCGGATACGCGCAAATCCGGCCAGTTCCTCTACAAAGCGTCGGTTGTTTTCCTCTGCGCGTGGGTGATCGTCCCGCTTTACTTCCTGCTGATCAACACATTGTCGTCGCCGGAAGCCGTAAACGCCTTCCCCAAGTCGTTCATTCCCGAGTTTGACCTCGGCAGCCTGGCGTTCTTTGCCAATTTCGCAGGCATCCTGACGGCCCTGAAGAATTCGGTTCTGGTGGCGGCGCTGACCATGGTGATGTCGATCGCAATCGGCGCGCCGGCCGGCTATGCGCTGTCGCGGTTTGAATTTCCGGGCAAGGGGCTGTTCCGGCTGCTTATCCTGCTGACGCGGGCCTTCCCGCTGCCGCTTCTGGCGCTGCCGCTGGCGGTGATGTTTATCCGCACCGGGCCGGATGACACAGCCTTCGGCCTGGCGCTGGTCCATACCACGCTGGCCATTCCCTTCGCCGTGCTGATCACCTTCTCGCTGTTTTCCGGCATCCCCATAGAATTGGAGGAAGCGGCCTGGACGCTCGGCTGCACACGGTTCACGGCTTTCACCAAAGTGGTGTTCCCGCTGATCCTCCCGGGCATCACGGCCTCGGCGATCTTTGCCTTCGTGATCTCCTGGAACGAGGTCTTCGCCGCTGCGGTTCTGACCATCGAGAACCGCACGCTGACCGCCTTCCTCTTGCAGAACCTCGACACCTCGCCCCTGCATTTGAAATTCGCCGGCGGCTTCATCCTTATCGTGCCGGCGCTGATCTTCATCTTCGCCGTCCGCAAATACCTCTTTGCGATGTGGGGCATCGCCAACCGCTGAGCGGTTGTTTGTCAAAGGAGCCTAAGACATGGCTGAAATTCAGATCAAGAACGTCGCCAAGCGCTTCGGAAGCTACCAGGCGCTGCACGACATCAATCTCACTATCGCCGATCAGGAATTCATGGTTCTTCTGGGCGCTTCCGGCTGCGGCAAGTCCACGCTGCTGCGGATCATTGCCGGGCTGGAAACCGCCACCACCGGCGAGGTGTGGATCGGCGGGCGGCGCGTTGACCACCTGTCGCCCAAGGACCGCGGCATTGCCATGGTGTTCCAGAACTATGCGGTCTTCCCGCATCTGACGGTCTTCGAGAACATCGGCTTTGGCCTGCGGATGCAGAAACTGCCCGATGCCGAGGTCAGACGCCGGGTCGAACGCACCGCAGGGCTGATGCATATCGACCAGCTGCTGAAACGCTATTCGGGCGAACTTTCCGGCGGCCAGCGCCAGCGTGTTGCCGTGGCACGTGCCCTGGCGATGGAACCGGATGTGATCCTGATGGATGAGCCGCTTTCAAACCTCGACGCGCTCTTGCGGCTGGAAATGCGGGCCGAGCTGAAGGGCGTCCTGGCCGAAAGCAACACCACCGCGATCTACGTGACCCATGACCAGGTGGAGGCCATGTCGCTGGCCGACCGGATCAGCGTCATGCACGAGGGCCGTATCGTTCAGGCGGCCACCCCGGTGGAGGTCTACCGCAACCCGGCCGAACGCTTCGTGGCCGGCTTCATCGGCAACCCGCCGATGAACTTCCTGCCTGCCAACCGGCTTGAAGGCGGCAGATGGCAGGTTGCAGGCCAGACCTACAACGGTCCTGCAACCGCCAATGGTGCGGTAGAATTTGCCATCCGCCCCGAAGACATCACCCCGTCGGATTCCGGCCTTCCCGCCAAGGTCCGGCTGGTTGAGCCGCTCGGCGCGCATCTGCTGGTGACCTGCGATGTCGACGGCAGCATGTTCCGCGCCATTCTGGAAAGCGACCTCAACGTGAAAGCCGGTGACATGCTGGCGCTTGCCCCGCAAACCGACCGCATCCGCTGGTTTGACCCCCAAACTTCCCTGGCCGTGGCCTGAGCCCCGGAGAGACACATGACACAGACCCTTTATGAGCAGGCGCTCGAGATCCTCGAGCGCAACGATCTTGGCACCTATACTATCCCGACCCACGGGCTCTATCCCTTCCAGTGGAACTGGGACAGCGCCCTCTCGGCCATCGGTCAGTTCTACAGCGACGAGGACCGCGGCTGGACCGAGATCGAGACGCTTTTTGCCCATCAGTGGGAGGATGGCATGGTGCCCCATATCATCTTCCACAAGGAGGATGATGGATACTACCCCGGCCCCGAAGTCTGGCGCACCAACCGGGTGGTGCCCACCACCGGCATTACCGTCAGTCGCCTTTTTGACCGGGCCAAGGACAAGGACATGGCCCGCAAGCGTGCCGCAGCCCTGCTGCCCGCCATTGCGCGCTGGCACGACTGGTTCTTCCGCACCCGCGATCCGGAAGGCGCCGGGCTGGCTGCCATAATCCACCCCTGGGAGTCGGGGCGCGACAACTCCATCGACTGGGATGAGGCCTTTGAGCGGGTGCCCACCGAAGGCGTCGAGGCCTTCACCCGCCGCGACACGCTGCACACCAACCCGGCCCACCGCCCGACCGAGGAGCAGTACAAGCGCTACATCTGGCTGGTGCAGCATTTCCGCGGCCTCAATTGGGACTCAGAAAAGCTGCATGACGCCTCCCCCTTCCGCATTGTGGATCCGGGGTTCAATGCCATCCTGATGCGCTCTTGCACCGATCTGGCGGCGCTGGCCGATGAACTGGGCATGCCGGATCTGGCAGCGCATTCCCGCGCGCAGGCCGCCAAGGGGCTGGCTGCGATGGAGGCTTTGTGGAGCGGAAAACATCAGCAGTACCTCTGCCAGGACCGGGTCACCGGCTCCCTGATCGACAGCCCCTCCGTGGGCGGGCTGCTGCCGGTTTTTGCGCCCATCGCCCAGCCCCGCGCCGATGCCATCGCTGCCCGGATCGAAGATCTGGGCCGCCGGGTGAACTTCCTTCTGCCCAGTCATGATCCCGCAGCCGAGGGCTATGACGGCTCCCGTTACTGGCGCGGGCCGGCCTGGCTGATCGTCAATTACATGGTCTCGGACGGGCTGATGCGCGACGGGCATGAGCGCACTGCCGCCCGGATTATCGACGACAGCGTGAAGCTGATCCTGTCAGGCGGGTTCTCCGAATACTTCGACCCGATCACCGGCGAGCCCTGCGGTGGCTCGGATTTCACCTGGACTGCGGCTATGGTGATCGAGTTCCTGAATCTCACAAAGGGCAAAGAATGAAACGCTCGCGCATCAACCGGATCATGGCCGAAGGCGCCGAGATGATCCGCTCCTACGGCTTCGTGCTGCCGCCCTTCGGGAATTGGACCCCCGAAGATTTCCGCGCTAACCGTGAGTCGGCGCAGAACTTGATCACTGCCCGCTGCGGCTGGGATATCACCGACTACGGGGCAGGCGATTTTGACAGCATGGGCCTGTTTCTCTTCACCCTGCGCAACGGCCGTCTGGCCGATCTGCAGCGTGGCGGCGGCATGTGTTATGCGGAGAAACTGCTGATCTCGCGGCAGGACCAGCTCAGCCCGATGCACACCCATGCTCTGAAGGCCGAAGACATAATCAACCGCGGCGGAGCCACGCTGGTGGTGGAGCTTTTTGGATCGGACAGTGACGGCAACTTCGACGCTTCCCGCGGCGGTTCGGTCTATTGTGACGGTATCAGGCGCGACTTTTCACCGGGCGACAAGCTCAAGCTTGCACCGGGTGAAAGCGTGACCCTGATGCCCGGCGACTGGCACGCCTTCTGGGGTGAAGGCGGCGATGTGCTGATCGGGGAGGTGTCGACCGTGAATGACGATGAGTCCGACAATATCTTCCGGGAGCCGATCGGACGCTTCTCGGACATCGACGAAGATGAGGACCCGGTCCACCTTCTTGTCAGCGATTATAATACTTGGTTGGACTGACAGATGGAAACTTGAACGGTGCCCTGGCAGACCCGCGGTGACTGGGGCAGGAAAACAGCCAGCGTCCGGGGGGCAGGGGCGGCACAGGAAAATGTGCAAGGCGGAGAATGTGTGATTGAAGGTGTTGTCTGTTGGCCTTCAAAGACGTTCATTTTCTCAACCTGTCCGGTCGTGATACCGCCTCGCTGGCCTGATCCACCTCAACCTTCTTGACCCACTCGTTCAGTGTTTGCGGCACACAATCAATCTTCGATCCTTTCGAAGCAATTGCCGCCCAAACGCATTCATGCTGTCCCGTGCTATCCAAAAACATCCGCACGGCACGTGCGCGTACTTCTGGTGAATACTTGTTCGTTGTCTTGTTCGTGATGCTCCATCCCACTCATGAGTTGGAGCCTCCGGCGAACCAGGCGCGGTTCATCTCGCCAGTTCAAGCATTAAGCGCCGAACGTCCGTTACCCTTGCACACTTGGATTCCTTGAGCCGATCTGTGGATCGGCCACGTAAAGTTCGACTGCGGGAATGTGCTTGGCTTGTGCCATCTTCAGAGGCCAAACATTCACCTTGCCCAGGTCCAACTGTGAAATGTTGGTCAGGTTTGTGTGACGTTCAACAATCGGGTAGTGGCGGACCGAGGAGGATTCGAACCCCCGACCCCTTGATTCGTAGTCAA
>CAJXHQ010000247.1 GCA_913054485.1 uncultured Paracoccaceae bacterium | reverse complement strand
CCGGCCCGGCGCGCTTGCGGGGCTGTCCGCAGGCCTCGGCCTTTGGCTGTTCACCATGCTGCTGCCGGAACTGGGCAGCGGTCTGCTCAGCAGCCGGGTCATGGCGGAGGGGCTGTTCGGCTTCGGCTGGCTCAGGCCCCGGGCGCTGTTCGGGATCGAGGGGCTGGACCCGACTGTGCATGCGGTGATGTGGTCGCTGACCCTGAACGCCTGCCTTTTCGTGTCCGTGTCTCTGGCCACCTTCCCGAGCCCGCTGGAGCGGCTTCAGGGGGCGCAATTCGTTAATGTGTTTGAACATTCCGCCGCGCCGCGCGGCTGGACCGGGTCTGTTGCGCAATGCGAGGATCTGATGATCATGTCCCAGCGCATCCTCGGCAGCCGCGAGGCGCAGGCCTTCTTCCAGCGCGAGTTGCTGCGCCAGGGCGGCCGCGGCCCGCTGCCGGAGCCAACACCGGCCTTTCTGGACCGGCTGGAGCGCGAGCTGGGCGGCTCGGTCGGGGCGGCGGCCGCCCATGCGATGATCAGCCAGATTGCCGGCGGATCCTCGGTTTCGGTCGAAGACCTGATGGCGGTGGCGGATGAAACGGCGCAGATCCTGGAATACTCCAGCCGCCTGGAGCAGCAATCGGCCGAACTCAACCGAACCGCGCGCGAATTGCGCGAGGCGAATGAGAAACTGACCCAGATTTCGCACCAGAAAGACGCCTTCCTCAGCCAGATCAGCCACGAATTGCGCACGCCGATGACCTCGATCCGGGCCTTTTCCGAGATCCTGCGCGACACCGAGGGGCTGGAGGCGGAGGAGGGTCATCGCTATGCCTCCATCATCCACGACGAGGCGTTGCGGCTGACCCGGCTTCTGGATGATCTTTTGGACCTGAGCGTGCTGGAAAACGGTCAGGTCAGCCTGAACCTGACCGATGGCAGCTTGCGCGGTGTTCTGGATCACGCAGTGGCCACGGCGCTGACTGGAACCGGCGGCGGCATGCAGGTGAACCGGCTGGCGCAGGATGAGGATATCGCCATCACCTCCGACCTCGACCGGCTGGCGCAGGTCTTTATCAACCTTATCGCAAATGCCCGGAAGTATTGTGATTCTGACGTACCGGAGCTGACGGTCTCTGTCACGCGCCACACGGGAACCCTGTGGGTCGATTTCATAGACAACGGCAGCGGTATCCCGCCCGAAGCGCAGCAGATGGTGTTCGAAAAGTTTGCCCGCGTCAGCCCTGAAAAGGCTGGCGGTGCGGGGCTGGGACTGGCGATTTGCCGCGAGATCATGCAGCGTCTGGGCGGCGATATCCGCTACCTGCCGGGCCGCGGCGGCGGCGCTTTCCGGGTGACCGTGCCGCAAGCGCAGGAAATTCATTCTTCTGCCGCATCATAAAGATATTGGTAACCATCGGTCTGATAAGACTCTCTAAAGGGGCGAGCTACGTGCGGGCATAAGAATACCGATGGCAGAATCAACAACAGCAGACACAGGCAAGGGCTCGGGCGTGATTGCCCGCAAGCTCGCCGTTGCGCGCGACGGGGGCGGGGCTGTTGCCAACTCGATGGTGCTCAAGGCCCTGCGCCGGTCGCTGGCCCGTGCTGCCAAGGAGCTGTGCGAGCTGCCGCTGGCGGTTCTTGCTGCCCGTCAGTCCAATCTGCGCCCCGAAGACCTGGGCGCGCATCTGTCCGACGACCAGCTGCTGATGGTTCTCGACGGCCCCGAAGGCCGGCTGGGCGCGGTTACGATGGACGCCGCCACCGTGACGGCTTTGATCCAGCGCCAGACCATTGGTGTGGTCATGGGGATGGGCGGCAGTCAGCGCAATTACACATCAACAGACGCCGCCATGTGTTCTGAATTCATTGAGGATTCGCTGGACAAGGTCACCGGGATGCTGGACGGCCACAGCGACCGGATCAGCTTTGAGGGCTATCGGTTCGGCGCCCGTATTGCCGATGTGCGCAGCCTGCTGTTGGCCATGGAAGCGGAGACCTACCGGGCCTTTGACCTGACGCTGGATCTGGATGCGGGCAAGCTGCAGGGCAAGATGGGAATCATCCTGCCTGATCCTTCGACCTTCGAGACCAAGGATGGCGAGGGCGGTCTGCTGAGCCTGTCGCTGGGATCCAACATGGGGGTGATGCGGGCTGAGATGTCCGCCGTCCTGTGCCGTTTCCGCCTGCCGCTGTCTGAATTCACCAGCCTGAAAGAAGGCGATGTGGTCCCGCTTGATTCGGCTTTCCTCTATGAGACCGAACTTGTGGGCATCAACGGTCAGACCATTGCAAGCGGCCGCCTTGGCCAGCTGAACGGCGCCCGGGCGATCCGCCTGAATGTCGGGATCGAAGGCGCTTCGGCGTCTGGTGAACCCCCGGCATTCTCTTCCGATATGGCCGGCAGTGCACTGCCGCCGCCGGATATGATGGGGGGGGCAGAACCGGTGGGCATGGATATTGCCGCCAATACGCTGCAGGATCCCGCGGGCCTGCCGCCGATGGGGGACCTGCCGGCGATGAATGAGCTGCCGGCAATGGATGAGCTGCCCGCAATGGGCGACATGCCAGCGATGGGTGACTTGCCGCCGCTGGGCGACTTGCCGGAGGGCGGCGGAGAGCTGCTGGGAGACGGGCTGGATGGTTTCAACCCCGACGATGCCCTTGCCGAAATATCAGAACTTGCGGGGCTTGGCGGCGGCAGCTGATCCAGGCCAACCAATAAAAAGCCGCTCTCCCAGAATCCCTGGGGAGCGGCTTTTTGTTTATAAGGCAGAAGGTTACCCCAGGGCCGGGCGCAGCTGCTCCAATTGGTAGCCGGCCGCGGCGGTGGCTGACAGGATCTCATCTGCGCTCATGTCACCAGCCTGGCCCAGGGCCCAGATAACCGAGCAGCGGGTGCCCGAGGCGCAATAGGCCAGCACCGGGCCTTCGCAGCCCTCGGCCAGATTGCGCTGCAGCGCGACATTGTCCGGCGTCATGGTCTGATGGGTCAGCTCCAGAACCTCGAAATGCAGGCCTGCAGCCTCTGCCGCGGCGCGGATCGCCTCGGCCTGGTGGCTCGGCGGCACTTCGGCGTCCGGGCGGTTGCAGATCACCGATTTGAAACCGGCCTCCGCAATGGCGGGGATGTCCTCAACCGCGATCTGCGGCGAGACGAAGTAGCGGGGCGTGATACAACGTGCGTCCATGGTTTGCTTCTTAAGCCCTTGCAGCCAGCCGGTCCAGTTGAAGTGACAGTTTCGGCGCCGCCATCATGCCCGCCCCCATCGCAATCAGGAACAAGGCTCCGCCCCAGCCGCCGAAGGACAGTGAGGCCATCGCCGGTCCGGGGCAGAGGCCTGCCAGCCCCCAGCCCATGCCGAAGAGCACTGAACCGAGAATCAGCCGGTGGCCGATCTCATGTTTCGGCGGCGCAGGGAAGGTGCCGCCGGCCAGTGGCTTGCGGCCGCGGGTCAGCTGCCAGGCGATCGCCATCGGGAGGATCGCACCGCCCATCACAAAGGCCAGCGTCGGATCCCAGTCGCCAAAGACATCCAGCCAGCCCTGCACCTTGCGGGTGTCGGTCATGCCGGAGAGGTAAAGCCCGATGCCAAACAGCCCGCCGGAGACAAAAGACAATGCTACCCGCATCAGATCACCCCCAGACCGTGGCGCAGCACGGCCATCGTCAGCCCGCCCGCCAGAATGTAGAAAACCGTCGCCACCATGCCGCGCAGGGACAGCCGCGAGATGCCGCAGACCCCGTGGCCCGAGGTGCAGCCATTGGCCACCCGCGTGCCGGCGCCGACCAGAAGGCCCGCCGCGATGATCACCGCCGCATTGGACGTCACATGGGTCGCGGCCTTTTCAGGCACCAGCCCGGTCATCAGCAGCGGCAGCAGCACCAGCCCGGCAATAAAGGCGAGGCGCTCGCCTGCGGTGCTGCGCCCCGAGCCGTCGACCAGCCCGCCAAGGATGCCGCTGGCTCCCATGATGCGGCCGTTGCCCAGCAGGTAGACCGCGCCGCCAAGGCCGATCACCAGCCCGCCGGCCAGCCCCCATATCCAGTCCGCTTGCATGGCAGGACCCCTTTCTTGATGTGTTGATTTTCCGTTCAGAGCTTGTTGACCGGCACTTTCAGGAAGACATTGCCGTCTTCATCCGGTTCCGGCATATGGCCCGCCCGCATGTTCACCTGCAGCGAGGGCAAGATCAGCCGGGGCATCCCCAGCGTGGCGTCGCGCTGGTCCCGCATGGCCACGAAATCCTCGACCGGGCGGCCCTCGCCCACATGCACGTTCAGCGCCTTCTGCTCGCCCACTGTGGTCTCCCAGGCGAATTCGTCGCGGCCCGGCGCCTTGTAGTCATGGCCGACGAAGATCCACGTCGCGTCGGACAGGACGAGAATCTTCTGGATCGAGTTGTAAAGCTCCTCGGAGGAGCCGCCGGGGAAGTCGCAGCGCGCGGTGCCGAAATCGGGCATGAAAAGCGTATCACCCACAAAACCCGCATCGCCGATCACATAGGTCATACAGGCCGGCGTATGGCCCGGTGTGAACAGTACGTCGCCGCGCATCTGCCCGACCATGAAGATGTCGCCGTCCTTGAACAGCGCGTCGAACTGGCTGCCGTCGCGCTGGAACTCGGTGCCCTCGTTGAAGACCTTGCCGAATGTGTCCTGCACCAGGGTAATATTCTCGCCGATACCGATCTTGCCGCCGAGTTTCTCCTGCAGATACGGCGCCGCCGACAGGTGGTCGGCGTGCACATGGCTTTCCAGGATCCACTCGGTCCTAAGGCCTTCAGCTTCGATCCAGGCGATGATTTCATCCGCCGAGTCCGTGCTGGTGCGCCCGGCGGCCGGGTCATAGTCCAGCACCGAGTCGATAATGGCGCAGGCGCTGCCTTCGGGCTCGCGGACCACGTAAGAGACGGTGTTGGTGGCTTTGTCAAAAAAGGCTCTGACCTGCGGTGTCATGTCGCCGGGACTCCCTCTGGTTATACGTCCATATATATGGAAAGTGGAATGTGTTTCAAGAGGCGGGTTTGCCGCCGCCAGTATTGCCGGATTTTTCAGCGCCGCTGGAAAAACCAGCGCAAAATGCTGCCTAGACCGGGTTTCCGGCATGATTTTGTTAAGCCTGTCACAAACACGTGGCACAGTGACAGGTGTTAAGGGGAGGATTGTTATGTCGAAAACGGAACTGATTGCGGCTGCGGCCAAGCTGGAAGAGCGCATTGCCGCCGCTACCGGCGCCACCAGGATTTCCTTGCAGCCGGAGTTCGACAGGGTCATTCACCTGCTGCAAAGCGCAGGAGAGCAGGTGCCGTCGCGCTATCTGCGCCTGAATGAGACTCTGACTGAAGAGGTCGCCGAGGAGCGTTTCGACAATATGCCGGTCTGACGCCGGCCTGGTGGCCGCTCTGCGCGGCTCAACTCAGGAAGATGCCGGTGATCACCATGACAAGGCCCATCACCGAAAGCGCCAGCGCGCCAAGGTTATAGGGCAGAACTTTCTGCACTTCCGCCCGCAGCTCTTCTTCGGAG
>CAJXHQ010000246.1 GCA_913054485.1 uncultured Paracoccaceae bacterium | reverse complement strand
GAATCCCTTAAAATCGGGACTTCTGAAAGCCAATAACAGCCCAAGCAAACACTCCATAAGTCCGGCAGCCATCGGACAAAAAATGGGATCTTTGCCGGCGCATAGGACCGCGGAAGGGACATAGCCGCCTTCCATACCCCAATCGCCTCGACGGCTAATGCCTCGATATTACGCGGCACAAGCAGCATAACAGTCCGCAATAAAGCCAATGGGCAGATCTACCGACAAAAAGGGCCTTTAAAATGAAAGCGGCCCGCAGATCCTGCGGGCCGCTTTGCGTTTTGGGAGCTCGCCGCCCCTGTCAGGATCAGGCGAATATAAGGGCGACCTCGACATAGGTGGAGCTGTTGAAGAACAGACCGTTCCAATTCACCGACATGGAATTTTCAGTGAAGCTGATGTCGCCTGCATTCAGCCCCGCCATATTGGTAGAAAGGCTGAAGCCAGAGATATCATCGAAGGTGTCATTCAAATCCATAAAACGGAAGCCGTTAAAGTTCACTGTCGTCCAAGTGGTTGAGGTGTTGAAGTCGATGAACAGAGAGTCGCTGCTGAAATCCGCAGAGACGTAGGTACTGCCGGCAGCGACGCCGCTGACTTCGACACCTTCGCCAACGGTTACCGTCGTGGAGAAGTAATTGCTCAATGTATTGGGAACAGATACTCCCACAGAAGCTGCGCACCTTCCATCCCGCTGGAATCGTCTTCACCTTCGACCGTGACATCAACGGTTGCCGTGCTGGTCCCGCCATTTCCATCGGACACCGTGTAGGAGAAGCTGCCGGTTGCGGTTTCTCCGCCGTCAAGCGCTTCGAACGCACCATTCGGGTCGTAAGTGACGGTGCCGTCGCCATTGTCCGTCACGGTGCCGTTCAGACCGGAGAAGTCGAAGCTGTCGACAGACAGCAGGTCGCCCTCCGCGCCGGTGTCATTGGCCAGGAGATCGATGATGATGCCGGGGCCATCTGCTCCTACCGAAGCAGTATCGCTGACCGCCGCAGGCCCATCGTTTTCACTGGTAACAGTGACTGTCACGCCGTTCACCGCGGCGGCGCCATGGGCATCGGTCGCAGTGACCTTGACGGTGACTTCGCGGGTTTCGCCCTGGGCCAGATCCTGGAAGTCCGCACCCGGCGCGAAGCTGAGCGTGGTGCCGGAGATGGAGGCTGTGCCTTCGGCAGGCTGGCCAGTGACGGCATAGGCAAGGCTTGCGCCGTCATCGTCGCTGTCCACGTCGCTCTAACCACAGATATGCCGTTCTGACGCATCAGACGGCCAACGCGGCGGTGGCCGGCCTTCAGGCAGATCTCTTTCAACTCTTCCTTCATCCTGGGCCGGCCATAACTGCCCAAGCTGAGACACGGCTGTTCTTTAATATGTGCCGGTGTCACCATGTCCGACCGCTGTCTGCGGCTGGCGGGGCGGCTTAGGAAGGCACGTAATCCACGTGTGCTGCCGCCGACAACATCGCACAACCGATTGGCGGGGAAATGGGCCCTGTGTTCTGCGACGAACCTAAATCTCATTGCTTTAGGGCCGCGAAGCACTGGGTGGCCTTCATCGGCCAAATGATCCCCCGGATCATTTCCTGATCCCCCGGATCATTTCCTGATCCTCTTCAGTCTAGGATTTCACTCTCCTCCTTGAGAATCCGGATCTCACGTCGAAGCCGCTCATTCTCTTGGGCGAGGTCCAAGTCCTCTTGCGAAACCACGTTTGTATCTCGATGTGCCGTGATCCATTTGTTCAGCGTCCACATGCCAACGCCCGGATCATCAGCCACTTGCTTGCGCGTCAGACCACTGGTCAGTGCGATACGCACTGCATCTTGGCGGAATTCGTCCGTCCGTATCAGTCCCATAGATTGTCTCCTTTGTTGCAGGAAATGCTGTCAATGGAGCGGCATCAAACCGTGACAGGTCCAAAGGTCGCATGAAAGCCGGGCCGGAAACAGGGTGAGTTCCACCCTCCGCTTTCCTAATCATAGGGGCGAACCACTTCTTCGGGCAGGTTCAGAGTCTGGCAACCACTTTTGAGCTCAGTAGTTCGTCAATCCTGCCAAATAGCTGATTGGGCTTGGTTTCTCTGGTTGTCCCTATGCCTCGATGCCTGCAGACTCCGTTTGCTCCAGCACTTTAGTCCACTTTACGATTTCGAGGCTGGGCGCCGCTGCCGGATTCTCTGTTGATCCTGACTTACTCCACCGGAGACTTCATTCGGGCTTGCGGCGGCCTTGGGATCAGGAACCAGCCAGTTGACAGAACGGCCAATACCAGCAAGGCCAGTGCAATTGGGTAATTGGATATCCGGCTCCAGTCGCCGTTCATCAGCGCAAGGCTTTGCGACAGGGACATTTCGAACCGGGGGCCAAGGAAAAAAGCGATGATGAAAATCACGACCGGGTAACCGAAGCTGGTCATCAGGTAGCCGACGCCCGCAAAGACCAGCATAACCGCCACTCCGAAAAGTCCGCCGGTGGCCATGGAAACCCCGGTAATGCACAGCAGCAGCGCTGAGGCAAAAATGACGGTCTCTGGTGCTGCGATCACCTTGACCCAGAGACGCAAGCCCAGCTGGCCGACCCAGAGGTTCAGGACATTGGCCATGATCATCGCGCCAAACAGACCGTAGATCAGCCGGCCTTGCTCCTCAAACAGCAATGGGCCGGGCTGGATACCATGGATCATAAAGGCGCTGATGATCAGTGCCGCCCCGACGCTGCCGGGGATGCCAAGGGTCAGCAGGGGAATCAGGTTGGAGCCGACCACGGCGGAATTGGCGGATTCAGCAGCCGCAATCCCGTGCAGATTGCCTTTGCCGAAACTGGCTGGATCCTTGGAGGCGCTCTTGGCGGTCGCGTAGGACATGAAGGCTGCAGCCGTGGAGCCGATACCCGGCAATGCGCCCAAAGTGGTGCCGATGAGCGCGCCGCGCAGCATTGTGTATCGGCAGCTCCAGTACTCCGCCCAAGTGACACGCCGGGCGTCCGGGTCGCCATTGTCCCGCAAAGTGATCGCCGAGCCAGAGCCGTGGCGGGACATCGCCATCCGCCGCAGGATCTCCGAAATCGCCAAGGTGCCGATCGCAACCGAGGCCAGCGGCAACCCGTCGTAAAGTTCCCACATGCCGAAGATCAGCCGCGGCGTGTAATTCTCGGGGTCGGTGCCGACCGAGGCGCAGAGCAGTCCGAAGACGGCCGCAATCACCCCCTTCAACAATGAGTTGCCAACCAGCCCGGACAGGATCGAGATCGCAAAAATCATCAGCGCAAGAACCTCTACCGGCCCCATGCGCAGGGCCAGAACCGCCAGCGGCGCAGACACGGTTATCAGCACCAGATCGCTGAACGTGTCACCGGTCACCGAGGAGAACAGCGCCATCTTCGTGGCTTTCAGCGGCTTGCCGGCCTTGGCCAGCGGGTATCCGTCCATGGCGGTGGCCGCTGCGTCCGGTGTGCCCGGCGTGTTCATCAGCACCGCGGGCACCGCGCCACCGACCAGCCCTCCCTTGTTGACGCCGACCAGGAAGGCAATCGCCGGCAGCGGGTCCAGCCCAAAGGTGAAGGGAATAGCAATGGCCATTGCCATCACCGGGCCGATACCCGGCACGGAGCCCACAAATTGCCCGGCGACAACGCCGAAAAGCACAAAAGCCAGGTTCCACAGGGTGAAGGCATCCCCGAAACCGGCCAGAATGGTGGCTATATCTACCATGGTTCCCCCTCAGGGCAGAGCGCGTTCCAAAATAATTGCGACAAGATACCAGATGGCGGCAGGCATCACGGCGGCGCCCGTCAGCAGCCAGAGCAGCCGCCGTTCGCCGAGGCACAGCATGATCGCCAGCGCCAGCCCCGGGGCGGCGTAGACAAATCCGAAACGGCTGATGGCGTAGAGCCCAGCTGCGATCAGTGCAAAGAACAGCCCAGCCCGCAGGAACTCGCGCGCATTTTGCGTGGCATGGCTTGTCGGCTTGGCCACCAGCACAGCCCCGCAGAGCGCCATCACGAGGGCGGCGGCGTTGGGCACGGTGCCCGGCTGAAGCCAGCCGCCGTCCGCCTTTTCTACGAAGGCCGGGATAACGGTCATGTAGAGCAGAGCGCCGGATAGCAGGAAAAACAGCCCCGATGCGCGGTCAGAAGTGAGTTTCATCGGGGCCTCCCCTCCCGTTGCAATGTCCCCACCGGCGCTAGCCGGCGGGGATCGTCCGGCTCATCCGCCGAACAGGACTTTGACGTTTTCCAGACCGTCGGTCAGCATCGTCTTGGTGCCATCCGTGCCGAGGTTTTCGACATCGGTCTGGGCTGCATTACGGACCACTTCGGCTACTTCATCGCTGGCCAGCGCATCTGCCAGAGCCTTGGACAGCGCAGCCACGGCCTCAGGATCGGTACCCTTGGTGGTGGCGAAATAGAAGTACGGGTCCAGATAGGCGTTCACGCCGGCCTCGCGCACAGTCGGCACCTCGGGCGCATAGGCGTGGCGCGCGTCGTTGGCGCTTGCGATCATCTTGAAATCGCCGGATTCCAGGTACTTGATATGGGTCCCGGCCGAAAAGCCAGCCAGCACCTGACCGCCCAGGATCAGCTTGTGGGTCTCGGCTTCGCCCTTGGTGGAAACAAAGCGGAAGTCAGAGCCCGCATCGCGGTTCACCACTTCCATCAGCAGTTTCTGTGGCGGCGCGCCAAAACCGATGGCAAGCCCGTCGTTTGCTTTGGAATAATCGATCATGCCCTGCAGGTCGTCAAAGGGTGCATCTGCTTTGGCCACCAGCGCCAACTGGGCACGGCCCACGGTGCCGAGGTAGTCGAAACTGTCGAGATCAAAGCCCAGCTGGTCGCCGCGCTTCACCAGGTTGATCAGCACCGGCATGTTGACGCCCATGCCGATCACATTACCTTTCGGAGGCATCTTGGCGATGCCAGTGAACATGGCAATGCCACCGCCACCAGTCTTGTTTTCGGCGATGATGTTCCAGCCGGTCTGCTTTTTCATGACCTTGGCGATGACCCGGCCCATGGTGTCGGTGGAGCCGCCGGCCCCAAAGCCGATCTGCAGCTTCAGCGTGCCGCTGGGGGTCCAGTCTGCAGCGGCAACCGCGCTGCCCGCGGCGATCAATGCGCCGGCCAGAATGCCGGTCAGTTTCTGCTTCAGGCTCATCTTGTTCCTCCCTGATGAATCCCAGTTTTCTATCCGGCCCAGCCTCCCCGCCGGTCCGGTGATGGGGCAGCTTAGCCGCCGCCCTGCCCCGCATCTGTCCCCTAAAACGGGTGACACGCGCCCGGCATGCCGGGCCTCAGCGCCTAGAGCTGGATCCACATCGCCTTGAGGTTCTCGTATTTCTCCAACGCATGCAGCGACCGGTCAGCGCCGTTGCCCGACTGTTTCACCCCGCCCAAAGGCGAGGTCACATCCGCGCCGGAGAAGCAATTGACCTGCACGGTGCCCGATTTGATCCGCCCGCCCAGCCGGTGCGCCCGGCTGAGGTTCTGCGTCCAGAGCACCGAGGACAGCCCGTAGACC
>CAJXHQ010000245.1 GCA_913054485.1 uncultured Paracoccaceae bacterium | reverse complement strand
CTCTCCCTTTATCGACAAGACGCATATTGACGGGCTCTATTTCAACGGCGGCTGGTGCTACGGCGGCTTCAAGGCGACGCCGGCGTCGGGCTGGTGTTACGCGCATCTGCTGGCGACAGGCAACCCGCATGAAGTGGCCACGGCCTACCGGCTGGACCGCTTCCGCCGCGGCTATGCCATCGACGAAAAGGGCGCAGGCCCGCAGCCGAACCTGCACTGAGGGAGACCCGGACATGATCATCAACCATCCGATCCTGGGCCCGCGGGATGCGCAGGAATTCACCTATCTGGGCGACGCGACGCTGATCGACCGCCCCGACCCGGACGCCGGAAATGCAGCAGAGGCGTTTCACGATTACGTCTACCTGCGGGATAACCCGGCGGGCGAACACAAGGAGCTGTGGTATCACGAGCAGGGCGACCGTTCCTGGCTGGTGGTGACGCGCAACACCCTGACCCATGAGATTACAGATGTGCAGCTGGCCCGCGACGCGGCCCGTGCACGGGGGCGCAGCACATGAGCGATATGGCAGTGAATACCGGGGTGGCTTTCACCTCACAATCCGCAGCTTCGGCACCAGCAAAGGGCCAGACCCATCGTCTGGCCGGCGGTCAGGTGAACCGTGCGAAGGCGTTGAACTTCACCTTTGACGGCAAGGCCTTCCAGGGGTTTGAGGGCGACACGCTGGCCTCGGCCCTGATGGCCAATGGCGTGAAGCTGATGGGCCGGTCGTTCAAATATCACCGCCCGCGCGGTGTGCTGACCGCCGGGTCGGAAGAGCCAAACGCGCTGGTCGAACTGCGCTCAGGCGCGCGGCAGGAGCCGAATACACGGGCGACCGTGGCCGAGCTTTATAACGGGCTGGAGGCCAATTCGCAGAACCGCTGGCCCTCGCTGGAGCACGACGTGCTGTCGATCAACGACAAGCTGTCGAACTTCCTAACGGCAGGCTTCTACTACAAGACCTTCATGTGGCCGAAAGCCTTCTGGGAAAAGCTGTACGAGCCGATTATCCGCCGCGCGGCCGGCCTTGGCAGTGCGTCCGGTGAGGAAGATCCGGATGTCTACGACAAGGGTTTCCTGCATTGTGATCTGCTGATCATCGGCGCCGGCCCGGCCGGTCTGGCGGCGGCGCTGACCGCGGGCCGCTCCGGTGCGCGGGTGATCCTGACGGAGGAGGATTTTGTCCTCGGCGGGCGGCTGAATGCAGAGAGCTTTGGCCTTGGCGATATGTCCGGCACCGACTGGGTGGCGTAGGCGCAGGCAGAGCTGGCTTCGATGGCCAATGTGCGCATCCTGCCGCGCTGCACTGTGATCGGGTCTTATGACCACGGTGTTTATGGCGCGGTGGAGCGCCTGGCTGATCACGTGCTGGCGCCTGAAACGGGCAAGGCGCGTCAGGTCCTGTGGCGGATCTATACCAAACGTGCGCTGCTCTGCGCCGGGTCGACTGAACGCCCGATTGCGTTTGAGAACAACGACCGTCCGGGCATCATGCTGGCAGGCTCCATGCGGGCCTATGCCAACCGCTGGGCGGTGACGCCGGATCAGCGGATCGCGGTCTTCACCAATAATGACGACGGTCGCCGCAGGGCGGCGGACCTGATCGCCAAGGGTGTGGAGGTGGCGGCTGTCGTCGACACCCGCGCGGACGCACCCAGCGTTGATGGCGCGGAGCTGTTTGCCGGTGCGCAGGTTGTTGACACCAAGGGCAAGCTGGGGCTGGAATGGATCACCATCCGCACGGCTTCGGGTGTGACCCGCGACATCCCGGTTGGGGCGCTCGGCGTCTCGGGCGGCTGGAACCCCAATGTGCATCTGACCTGCCACCAGCGCGGACGGCCGGCCTGGCGCGAAGACATCGCGGCCTTTGTGCCCGCAGGTGACATTCCTGCCGGAATGTCGGTGGCCGGTGCGGCAAACGGTGCGTTTTCCACTGCGGCGGCTCTGCGCACCGGCGCTGAGGGGGCTGTGGCTTCACTGGCGGAGCTGGGGGTCGACGCGAAGGTGGCCGATCTGCCCGAGGCCGAGGATGCGCAGGTGAACATCACGCCCTTCTGGTTCGTTAAGGAAGGCAAGGGCCGCGCCTGGCTCGACCAGCAGAATGATGTGACCGTGAAGGATGTGAAACTGGCGCATCAGGAGAACTTCCGCTCGGTCGAGCATATGAAGCGCTACACCACGCTGGGCATGGCGACCGACCAGGGCAAGACCTCCAATATGGGCGGTCTGGCGGTGATGGCGGAACTGGCCGGCAAGGAAATCCCGCAGGTCGGCACCACCATTTTCCGCCCGCCGTACACACCTGTGGCCATGGGTACATTTGGCGGCCGGTCGCGCGGCAAGGAATTTAGGCCCACACGCCTGACGCCCTCGCATAAATGGGCGGCAGAGAATGGCGCGACCTTTGTGGAGGTCGGCCAGTGGCTGCGCGCGCAGTGGTATGAAAAACCAGGCGAGACCCATTGGCGTCAATCGGTGGATCGCGAAGCGCTGGCCACCCGCAGCAGCGTTGGCATCTGTGATGTGACCACGCTGGGCAAGATCGACGTGCAAGGCACCGACGCGGCCACTTTCCTGAACCGTATCTACGCCAATGCCTTTGGCAAGCTGGCGGTCGGGAAAGTGCGTTACGGCCTGATGCTGCGTGAGGATGGGATCTGTTATGACGACGGCACCGCCGCGCGCTTTGCCGAGGATCATTTTGTGGTCACCACCACCACGGCCAACGCCGTGACGGTCTACCGGAACATGGAGTTTGCACGCCAGTGCCTCTGGCCGGATCTGGACGTGCAGATCATTTCCACCACCGAGGCCTGGGCGCAGTTTGCCGTGGCGGGGCCGAAGTCGCGGGACCTGCTGCGCAAGATCGTCGATGCGGATCATGACCTGTCGAACGAGGGTTTTCCCTTCATGGGCTGCAAGGAGATCACGGTCTGCGGCGGCACGCGGGCGCGGCTGTTCCGGATCTCCTTCTCGGGTGAACTGGCCTATGAGATCGCGGTGCCTGCACGTTATGGCAATGCGCTGATGGAAGCGCTGATGGAGGCGGGCGAGGAGTTCGGCGCCACGCCCTATGGTACCGAGGCGCTGGGTGTGATGCGGATCGAGAAGGGCCATGTCACCGGCAATGAGCTGAATGGCACCACCGCGGCGCTGAACATTGGCCTCGGCCGCATGGTGAGCCAGAAGAAGGACAGTATCGGCACTGTCAACAGCCGCCGCGAGGGGCTGAACACGGACGATGCGCTGATGCTGGTGGGGCTGAAGCCAGTTGAGGCATCCGAACCCGTTGTGCCGGGATCGCATCTGATGGCTGAGACCGGCGAGGTCCATGCCAAGACCGATCAGGGCTACATCACCTCGGCGGCGTTTTCGCCCCATGTGGGATCGTCGATCGGGCTGGGGTTCCTGAAGAACGGCGGTGCCCGTATGGGCGAGCGTCTAAGGGCGGTGAATCCGCTGCAGAACCAGGAAGTGCTGGTCGAAGTGGTCAGCGCGCATTTCATTGATCCGGAAGGGGAGCGTCTCCGTGGCTAAACTGAAAGCACTCACCCCTTTGGGGGCGTATGAACCGCTGGTGGACGAATTTTCCGGACTCAGTATCCGGGAAGTCACCGACCGGGCACTGGCCTCGCTGGCGGCGCGGATCGGGCAGGAACAAGCCTGTGCTGTTGCGGCCAAGGCGCTGCTGGGCGCGGATCTGCCAGAGCCGCAGACATGGGCCGCCGCGGGTGACTTCACCGCCTGGTGGATGGGACCGGACCAGTGGATGCTGGATGCGGAGTATGCCAAGCACACCCTGCTGGCGGCTGAGGTGAAAACCGCTGTTGGCGATGCTGCTTCGGTGACCGAACAGACCGACGGCTGGTGCCGTTTTGACCTGGAAGGCCCGTGCTGTTTTGACGTGCTGGAGCGGCTCTGCCAGCTGGATCTGCGCAGCGGGGCTGCGGGCGATGCGCAGCGCTGTTCGCTGGAGCATGTCGGGGTCTTCCTGCTGTGCCGCGCGCCAGGGCAGAGCTATTCGGTTTTGGGGCCGAGGTCCTCGGCCGCATCGCTGCATCATGCGCTGGTGACGGCGGCGGGGTCGGTTCTGTAAGCCGCCTGCGGGCGCGCCTGCGGCAGACGCGGGAGCCTCCCCTCTCGGCGGCATAGCCGCCTGCCGGGCAGCGGGGCAGGAGTATTTTTGGAAAAGATGAAGGAGGGGCGTTCCGGTTTGGAGCGCCCCTTTTTGTTTCAGGCAACGGTAAAAGCTGCGGCTTGCGGTGAGGCAGCCCAGGCGCGGCAGCGGGCTGCGAAGTCTTGTGTGACGCGGCGGGGGCGATCCTGATTGTAGCCGAGCGCCAGGGTCAGCGGCGGGCCAGCGTCGATGATCGGGCGGGCCGCGAGGGCAGTTCCGGCATAGGTGGTATCCGTTGCGGGGCGCATGTTCAGGATGGCGCAGCCGAGCCCTGCACCGACCATGGAGCGCACCATTTCGGTGGTATTGGCCTGGGCGATGACGGCCGGCTGGCGGCCCAGGCTCTGGAACATGCGGTGCTGATAGTCGGTGACCATGGGCCGGTTGAGCGCAATCAGCGGTTCCTGCGCGAGGTCCTTCAGCGACAGATGCTCCCGCTGCGCCAGCGGATGGGCGGCGGGCAGCAGGGCATAGGCGGGAGCTTCAAGCAGGGGGTCATAGGTGATCTGCGGGTGGCTGCCGTCGGGCACGAAGATGATGGCGTCAAAGCGCCCGTCAGTCAGCCCCTGCTGGGCGGCATCATTGCCGCAGTCCTCCAACTCGAGGCTGACATTGTTTTCCGGCGACATCAGCGGTGCCAGGATCTGTGGCAGGAAGGCAGGTGCCACCGGCGCGTAATAGCCAAGGCGAAAGCTGCCGGAGAGGCCCTGCTGCAGGTCGCGGCCTTCCTCCAGCATGGAGTCATATTCCTCCAGCAGGCGGGCAAAGCGGCGGGCCATGCCGCGACCCGCCGAGGTTGGCTCGATCCCGCGGGCGCGGTGACGGGTCACCAGGGTGAGGGCGAAATGCGCCTCGATCTGGTCGATGGCGGCGGCCACGGCGGAAGGTGCCACATTCAGGCGTTCGGCAGCACCAGTGAAGGTGCCGCAGTCGAGCGCGGTGGTGAAATAGCGCATGGCTTTCAGAGTGATGGACATCATTACCTCGGATAATCAGAGGAAGAATAGCAGTTAATTCCGTTTTTCAAAGGTAGGTTTTTGCGCCATCTTTCCCGGAACAAGGAGAGCGCGACATGAGTGATGCTGAATTGAAAGGGTGGAACCACCTGCCGCAGGTGCCGCTGAAGACCTCGCCGCTGTTTCAATGGCCGCCGCGGCCCATGGCGGCGCTGAAGTGGTGGCTGGGCGGTTGGTTCCTGATGTCGGAGAAGCTGATCATTGTCGGCCTCGCGCTGGCCTCCTGGTATTGGGTGCAACCGCCGCTGGAAGAGAGCGCCACCCTGTCCTGGAGCTGGATCTGGCCGATGTATCTTCGCAATCTGGTGCTGATGAGCGCAGTGGCGGG
>CAJXHQ010000244.1 GCA_913054485.1 uncultured Paracoccaceae bacterium | reverse complement strand
GCTGCGCCCGCTGGCCTTTGCGGTGGCGGCCTTTTCAACCCTCGGCCTGGGCCTCAGGGTTCTTGGCGTGATCTGAAAGGCGGCCTTGCCCGCAAATGTTGAAATAGCTAGAATCACAGCATGGCCACCTGTCTGCTTTATAACCACCGCCCGGCCCGGAGACCCCGGTTCTACCGTGTCGAGATCGCGATGAACCTGTTTTCCGAGGTCTCGGTCCTGCGCGAGTGGGGCGTGGCCGGCGGCGAGGGGCGCAGCGTGATCAATCTCTATGGCAACCTGCGCGAGGCGTCGGAAGCCGCAGACACCCACCGCAACCGCGCCCTGAAACGCGGCTACGAACGGGACTGAGCCGCCTGCATCAGAACGCCGGAAAGTGATCCGCCCGTCGCGACAGCGGCAAACGCTCACCGCAGAACGGAACCCGCTAAAGACTGGCCGCCGCCCGCGCCAGGACCTGAAGCCCCAGCACAAGATCGGCCTCTGCCGTATCCTCGGCGAAGTCATGGCTGATGCCACCGATCGAAGGCACGAAAAGCATTCCCGTCGGCATCAGAGGCGCCAGGTTGGCCGCGTCATGCAGCGCGCCGGAGGGCATCTTCTGCCACTCCCCCGGTGCCAGCGCCCCGGCTGAATCTGCCAGCGCCGCCTGCATCTGCGGGTGCATTGCCTGCGGCTCGATCCCCATCACCGGGCCGAGGCTGACACTCATACCGCGCGCCGCCGCAACCTCCTCCGCCGTCTCGCGGATGATCGCCGCCATCCGCCCCAGCCGCTCCGCATCGCCATCTCGCCACTGCATCGAGAACGTCACCTGCCCCGGCACCACAGAAGCCGCATTGGGGTGCAAGGCGACATGGCCGATGGTCCAGACCGTCTGTGGGGTCACCACATTGGCAAAGCGGTCATTCAAGACCGTGTTGAAAGCCGACAGCTCCTGAAAGGCATCCGCCCGCAGCGCCATCGGCGTGGTGCCCGCGTGATTCTGCTGGCCGGTAAAGCTGATCCGCATGTCGCGGATACCAACGATATCCGTCACCACACCGATCCGCCCCGCCCCCTGGTCCAACGCCGGCCCCTGTTCGATATGCATCTCCAGAAAACCGCTGAAACGGCCCTGCGGCAGGAAGTCTCCCGCCACATCCGCCATCCGCCGGCGCGCTTCCGCCAGCGTCAGCCCCGCCTCATCGGTGAAGGTGTCAGCTTCCGCCAGATCCAGCTTGCCTGCCCAGACCTCGGATCCGGTCAGCACCCCGAAACGGCCCTCTTCGTCCTGAAAACTGACTACCGATACCGGCGGTGCGCCCGCCTCCTTGGCGGCGCGGGCAATCTCCAGCCCGGCGACCACGCCCAACGCCCCATCCAGCCAGCCGCCCTCGGGCTGGCTGTCGCTGTGAGAACCGATCAGCAGCGACCGTTCACCGCCCAGCCCGAACAGGTTGCCCAAGGGATCAAAATGCACCTCCAGCCCCGCCTCTTCCATACGCGACGCCAGCCACTTGCGCGCGGCAATATCGGCCTCGCTGAACGCCCGCCGCTTCACCCCTTTGCCAGTTCCCGCCGCGCCAAAGCTGCGCAGGCTGTGAAGATCGGCAAGGAAACGCTCGGCATTCGGGGTCATGGCAGCACCTATTGTAACGGCTTTGCGAAATCTTCTTCCACGGCTGCACCGCCCATGCAATGACTCTTCCCAGTCCGCCGGTGCTCTCCTAAGACGTGCGGGCAACATCAAGGATACGTCCCATGAGCCATATCACGCTGGTCCGCCACGGACAGGCCAATACCGAAGCCCGCGACGAGGCAAGCTATGACAAGCTGAGCCCGCTGGGCCACCAGCAGTCGCAATGGCTGGGGGCGCATCTGCGCGAAACGCAGTCCTTCCACACGCGCGTTTATTCCGGCACCCTGACCCGCCATATCGAAACCGCGGCAGGCGCAGGCTACACGGCGGATGTGAACCGGGATGCGCGCCTGAACGAGATGCTCTATTTCCCCATGGCCGAACAGATGGAGACGCAGCACGGCCTGCCCATCCCGCAGGAGCGAGAAGGCTTTGTAGAGCACCTGCCCAAGGTTTTTGCCGCCTGGGAAGCGGACCAGATCGACAGCCCGCCCGAAAGCTGGCGCGATTTTGAAAGCCGCGTCTGGTCCGCCCTGACTGAGATCGCGGCAGGCGAAGGACCGGCCATTGTCTTCACCTCGGGCGGGGTGATCGCCATGGCCATGCGCAAGGCGCTGGCCCTGGACACCGACCACACCGCGCGTCTGACACTGGCGGTGATGAACTCGTCAGTCACCCGGTTTTTCCCGATCGGCGGCCACCTGACGCCGACCCTGTTCAACGCCATTCCGCACTTGGAAACCCCGGACCGCCAAAGCGCCCAGACCCACCTGTGACGCTGCGGCTGTTCTGCACTCCCGGCACGGCGGTCAGCGCGGTGGCCATTGCGCCGGAAGAGGCAGAACGGCCCTATGACACCGTGCTGGTCAATTTCGCCAGAGGCCAGCAGGCCGGCGCGGCTTACGCCCGCATCAACCCTAAGGGCCGCGTGCCGGCCCTTGCAACGGACAACGGCGTGCTGACCGAAGCCACCGCGATCCTTGAATTTGTTGCGGACACCAACCCTGCGGCCCTCCTGCGGCCCGAAAGCCCCCTGGCCATGGCCCGAATGCGCGAGGCGATGAGCGACCTCGCCTCGACCGTGCATGTGAACCACGACCACAAGAAACGCGGCCGCCGCTGGGCGGATCACCCCGGCAGCCTTGAGGACATGACAGCCATGGTGCCGCAAACCATGGCCGCCAGCGCCGCGCACCTGCAGGCACACTGTCTTCACGGCCCTGACGTGCTCGGCAGTAATTTCAGCCTTGCCGACATCCACCTCTTTGTGATCTGCACATGGCTGGAGCGCGACAGCCCGCGGGTCGGGGAGTTTCCGGCGCTGGCCGCCTTCATGGCGCGCATGGAAACCCGCGCGTCCGTGGCAGCGGTACGCGCTGCCGGATTGTTGCTGTAGCCGGGCCGTTCCGCCCGCACCGGAGGAGGAGAACCGCATGCAGCTCTACTACGCGCCGGGCACAATTGCCGTGGCGACCGCAATCGCGCTTGAAGAAGCCGGCTTGGACTATGAGGCGGTCCGCATCGACTTCGCCGCTAAGGAACAGGCAGGTGCTGCCTATGCGCAGATCAACCCCAAGGGCCGGGTGCCTGCGCTGGCGGTGGACGGCGGCATCCTCACCGAAACACCTGCGCTTTTGGAATACATCGCCGAGCTGGCGCCGGAAAAACGCCTGATGCCCGACGGCATCATCGACCGCGCCCGCATGCGCGAGGTGATCAGCTACCTCGCCTCCACCATGCATGTGAACCACGCCCACAAACTGCGCGGTGCCCGCTGGGCGACGAAACCCGCCTCCTACAAGGACATGAAGGCCAAGGTGCCGCAGACGATGACCGCCTCCTGTGATTTCATCTGCCGCCAGGGCCTGCGCGGTCCCTTTGTGCTGGGCGAGGCTTTCAGCATCGCCGACTGCCACCTCTATACGATCTGCACCTGGCTGGAGGGCGACGGCGTTGCACTCGCCGACTACCCGAAACTGCAAACATTCATGGCCGCAATGGAAGCCCGCGACTCGGTTCGCGCCGTCCGTGCCAAGGGCATGCTTTGAAGGAACTAGACATGACACATCTCTGGGTCCGGGCCGAGCAGCGCCCGAACGAAGAACGCGCAGGCCTCACCCCCGAAGGCGCTGCGGCGCTGATCAAGGCGGGCATCACGGTGACGGTCGAGGAGAGCTCGGTCCGCGCCATCCCGCTGCAGGGCTACATTGACGCGGGCTGCGCCATTGCAGCAGAGAACTCCTGGCCGGACGCACCGCTGGATGCGATCATTTTCGGCCTGAAGGAACTGCCCGAAGACGGCACCGCCCTTCCTCACCGCCACATCATGTTTGGCCACGCCTTCAAGGGCCAGCACTCCGGCAAGGTGCTGCTGGAGCGGTTCAAGGTCGGCGGCGGCACGCTTTACGATCTGGAATACCTGGTGGAAGAGGCAGGCCGCCGTGTCGCGGCCTTCGGCTATTGGGCGGGCTATGCAGGGGCCGCCGTGACGCTGAAAACCTGGGCCGCCCAGCAGCACGGCAAGATCTGCGGCCCCGTGGGCGTTTACAAGAACAAGGATGCGCTGAACACGGAACTGCTGGCTGAGCTGGACATCACGGGCACCCCCCGCCCGCGCGCCATCGTGATCGGCGCGCTTGGCCGCGTCGGTACCGGCGCAGCCGACTTGTGCGAGGCGATGGGCGTCGCGGTCACCAAATGGGATATGGCAGAGACCGCCAGCGGCGGCCCCTTCCCCGAAATCCTCGCCCACGATCTCTTCCTCAACTGCATCTTTGCCCGCCCCGGCACGCCGGTCTTTGTGCCGCGCGAAGCGCTGACGGCAGAACGCACCCTCACCGCCATCGGCGATGTCGCCTGCGACCCGGACAGCGATTACAACCCGGTGCCGGTCTATGACCGCGCCACCGACTGGGACGCCCCCGCCCTTCGTGTCGCGGACGACCCGGTGCTCGACGTGATGGCCATCGACAACCTGCCTTCGATGCTGCCGCTGGAAAGCTCCGAGGACTATGCCGCCCAGCTGTTGCCCTCGCTGCTGACTCTGGCGGATATCACCGCAGGCGTCTGGGGCCGCGCCGAAGCCACATTCAAGGAACATGTGCCGGGCTAAGGCCAAGGCACCATCAAGGGAGAAACCACATGACCATTCACTGGTGCGGAACCGGCCTTTCGGCCATCCCCGGCCTGCGCCGCCTGCTGGAAGCGGGCCACGATGTTGCAGTCTGGAACCGCACGCCGGAAAAGGCGCGCGAAGCGGTGGGCGATCTCACCTCCAACATCCACGCTTTCAGCATTGCAAACCTGGCCGAGCTGCTCAGCTCCGCCGATGTGGTGGTCTCTATGCTGCCCGGCGACTGGCACGTGGAGCTGGCAGAGCTGGCGATCTCCAAAGGCGCGCATTTTGTCTCCTCGTCCTACATCGCGCCGGAAATGCGCGCGCTGGACGAGAAGGCCAAGGCGGCCGGCGTGACACTGGTCAACGAGGTCGGCCTGGATCCTGGCATCGATCACCTGATGGCCCATGCGCTGGTTGCGGACTACCGCGCCTCGGATGCCTATGACACGGCAAACGAAATCAGCTTCATCTCCTATTGCGGCGGCATCCCCAAGACCCCGAACCCTTTCCGCTACAAATTCAGCTGGTCGCCGCTTGGGGTGCTGAAGGCGCTGCGCTCGCCCTCCAAATCCATCCGCGACTTCAATGCGCTGGATGTCGCCCGCCCTTGGGATGCAATCAGCTCCTACACCGCCCCCCTGCGCGCGCCGGAAAGCTTCGAGGTCTACCCGAACCGTGACAGCCTGCCCTTCATGGCCGAATACGGTTTTGAGGACAGCTGGAACGTCAAGGAATTCGTCCGCGGCACCCTGCGGCTCAACGGCTGGGCCGCGGCCTGGGACGGCGTTTTCAAAGAGGTCGAAACCCTGC
>CAJXHQ010000243.1 GCA_913054485.1 uncultured Paracoccaceae bacterium | reverse complement strand
GCCTGAGGGGGCGGGAGAGCCCCCCCAATTCAACCTTTCCCAGGATCAATCCAGCGCGCGCCAGCCGATGTCGCGGCGGAAGAAGCCGCCGGGCCAGTCCACCCCATTGACCATCGCATAGGCGCGGTCGCGGGCTTCCTGCAGGCTTTCGCCGCGCGCCGTCACGTTCAGCACCCGGCCGCCGGTGGCCAGCACTTTGCCGTCCTCGGCCTTGGTGCCCGCATGGAACACCATGTTGGCGCTGTCCTCGGGAAGGGCGTCCAGCCCCGTGATCTCGGTGCCCTTCTCATAAGAACCGGGATAGCCATGGGCAGCCATCACGACGGTGATCGCATGGTCATCGGCCCAGTTCACCTGCGCCTCCGCAAGGCGGCCTTCGGCTGCGGCCTGCATCAGGTCCAGCACCTGGCCGCCGAGGCGCATCATCAGCACCTGGCACTCCGGATCGCCGAAGCGCACATTGTATTCCACCAGCCGCGGCTGGCCGTCCTTGATCATCAGCCCGGCGTAGAGCACGCCCTGATAGGGCATGCCCCGGTCTGCCATGACTTTCATGGTCGGCTTGATGATTTCTTCCATCGCCTTGGCTTCAATCTCTGCCGACAGCACCGGTGCGGGGGAATAGGCCCCCATGCCGCCAGTATTGGGCCCGGTGTCGCCTTCGCCGACGCGCTTGTGGTCCTGTGCGGTGCCGATGGACAGGATGTCCTCGCCGTCACAGAGTACAAACAGCGAGGCCTCTTCGCCTTCCATGAACTCCTCGATCACCACTTCCGCGCCGGCACCGCCAAAGGCACCGCCGAACATGTCGTCGATTGCGTCCAGCGCCGTCTGCTCGTCCATCGCCACGATCACGCCCTTGCCGGCGGCCAGACCGTCGGCCTTTACCACGATGGGCGCGCCGTTTTTGCGGATATGCGCCTTGGCGGCCTCGGCATCGGTAAAATGGCCATAGCCCGCGGTCGGCGCGTTTGCGGCGTCGCAGACTTCCTTGGTGAAGCTTTTGGAGGCTTCCAGTTTCGCCGCATCACCGGAAGGTCCAAACACCAGAATGCCCGCCTCGCGCAGCCGGTCGGCGACGCCTGCCGCCAGCGGCGCTTCCGGGCCGATGATGACGAAGTCGATGGCGTTTTCTTCCGCGAAAGAGACCACCTCGCCGCCGTTCTCGATATCCAAGGACGCGCAATCGGCGATCTGCGCGATGCCCGCATTGCCCGGTGCCACGATCAGCTTGTCACATTTGGGGTTCTGCATCACCGCCCAGGCCAGGCTGTGTTCACGCCCGCCGCTGCCGAGGATAAGGATGTTCATTGCGCTCTCCGATCTGCTTGGCCTTGCTTGCCGGGCGTTCTATGCTGCGCGCGCGCATATAACAAGAACTGCGTACGCCGCAGAGGGAACGCCCAATTGTCCGATCTCTTCGACGACCCGACACCGGGTCAGAACACGCCCGAATTCACCGTCTCGGAGATCTCGGGCGAGGTGAAGCGCACGCTCGAAGGCACCTTCGGCCGGATCCGGGTGAAGGGCGAGGTAGGGCGCGTGTTCAAGGCGCGCTCCGGGCACCTTTATTATGACGTGAAAGACGACCGGAACGTGCTGGCCTGCACAACCTGGAAAGGGCAGGTCGCAAACCTTTCTGTGGTGCCTGAGGAAGGTCTGGAGGTGGTTGTCACCGGCCGGCTGACCGCCTTTGGCGCGCAGTCGAAATACAACATGAACGTGGAGGAGGTTGCGGTTGCCGGGCAGGGCGCGCTGATGGCGCTTCTGGAAAAGCGCAAAAAGCAGCTGGAGGCGGAGGGCCTGTTTGATGCCGCCCGCAAGAAGCCGCTGCCCTACCTGCCGCGTTTCATTGGCGTGGTGACCTCGCCCTCCGGCGCGGTGATCCGGGATATCCTGCACCGGTTGCGTGACCGTTTCCCGCGCAAGGTGATGGTCTGGCCGGTGGCTGTGCAGGGCGCGAATTGCGCGCAGGAGGTGGCCCGCGCCATCGACGGCTTCAACCGGTTCACCCCCGGCGGGGCGCTGCCGCGGCCGGACCTGATCATCGTCGCCCGCGGTGGCGGCTCGGTCGAAGATCTCTGGGGCTTCAATGAAGAGGCGGTCGCGCGGGCCGCCGCAGCGTCCGATATCCCGCTGATCTCTGCCGTCGGGCATGAAACGGATACAACCTTGATCGATTTTGTCTCCGACCAGCGTGCGCCCACACCCACGGCGGCAGCGGAACTTGCTGTGCCTGTGCGGCTGGAGCTGCTGGCCTGGACCGGAGAGCAGGGCGCGCGCCTGTCGCGCGCGGCCAGCCAGGCGGTGGAGCTGCGCCGCCAGCGCCTGCGCGACCTGTCGCGTGCGCTGCCGAAACCCGCAACCCTTTTGGAAAGCCCGCGCCAGCGGCTGGATCTGGCCGCTGACCGGCTGCCGCAGGCGCTGATCAAGGGGGTGCAGAACCGCCGGGTGCATCTGGCCGAAACCGCCGCCTCTCTGCGCCCGTCCGCCCTGCGCCAGCTGGTGCAGTCGCGCCGCGACCGGCTGGACGGGCTTGGCGCGCGGCTGACTCTGCGCCCTGTTTCGCGTGAGATTGCGGCGCAGAAAGACCGGCTCGGCGCGCTGACACAGCGGCTGGAGACAGCGCAGAACGCCCGCACCGACCGGCAGCGCCAGCGTCTTGATGCCACCAGCCGCCAGCTCGAGATTCTCAGTTACCGGGCCACTTTGGCGCGCGGCTATGCTGTGGTGCGCGATGGCGACCGGCTGGTCACCTCGACGGAGGCCGCCGCCAAAGCCAAGGCGCTGGAGATCGAATTTGCCGACGGGACATTTGCGCCCAAGCGCGGCTAGGCCGGTCAGACGCCGATCTCGGGGCCAAGGCAGACCATCTCCTCGCCAATGTCTTCCGCCTCATAGAGCGCCGCAGAACGGCCATCGGAAAATTCGGCTACAAGCCCGGATGGTCCCTGGCTGAAGGTCCAGCATTGCGGGCGCGGCTCGTCCTCATAGACAAAGCAGATCTGGCCTGCCTCCTCGTACCAGTGCCCGTCCTTGCAGCGCCCGTCCAAAAAGGACCAGATCACCCGGCGGCCCGGGAGATAACGTTCGACCCCATACATCTGGCCGTTCTGCCCGTAAAACAGCGTGCGGCCTTCTGTGTAACGGTCGAACGCCTCAGCGCTCATCCCGCCCGCATGCAGGGGCGGGGCGAGGCAGGCCAAAAAGGGAATCATCCAAAAGGATCGCATGGGTGAAGTCTGGCAGAGAGCCGCGCGTCTGGCGATGGTTTCGCGACCGGCTGCGCCCAAGCGGCAGAAATTCAACCCAAAGCACGGCCAGCGCTTTGCAACCGGGCCATTTCCGCATTAGGTGAGGGGAAACCCGCTGCGGAGACCAAGATGGCGTTTTTTTCAAAGCTCAAGGACCGGCTGTTCAAATCCTCCTCCAAACTGGAGCAGGGCCTGGATGCAATCGTCGAGGACGGCGCCGAGGCTGCGCCGGCCCCGGAGCCTGCACCCGCACCGGACGTCGCGCCTGCTCCGGCCGCTGAGCGCGCAGCGGACCCTGAATCGCAGCCCGCGCCGGCAAGTGAAACGCGTGAGCCGGCTGCCGCGCCGGCAAGTCCCGCCACTGCGCCGTCTGCCGCCCCGGAAAAATCCCCTGGCCTTGTCGGCCGCCTGCTGGGCCGTAAACCGGACGAGCCGCGCCGCACGCTGGATGACGACATGCTGGAGCAGCTGGAAGAGTTGCTGATCGCGTCCGACATGGGCGTCGACACGGCGCTGCAGGTGACGGCGAATATGGCCGAGGGCCGCTTCGGCAAACGCCTCAGCGCGCGAGAGATCAAAGAGCTGCTGGCAGCCGAAGTCACCCGCGTGATGGAGCCGGTGGCAAAACCGCTGCCGATCTATTCCAAACGTCCGCAGGTGGTGCTGGTGGTCGGGGTCAATGGCTCGGGCAAGACCACCACCATCGGCAAGCTGGCCAGCCAGTTCAAAGGGGCCGGCAAAAAGGTTGTGATTGCCGCGGGCGACACCTTCCGCGCCGCCGCGGTGGAGCAGCTTCAGGTCTGGGGCGACCGGGCCGGCGTGCCGGTGCTGACCGCCCCCGAAGGGTCCGATCCGGCCTCACTGGCTTATGATGCTATGACGAAAGCGCAGGAAGACGGCGCCGACCTTCTGATGATCGACACGGCCGGACGGCTGCAGAACCGTGCCGACCTGATGGAGGAGCTGGCCAAGATCGTCCGGGTGATCCGCAAGAAGGACGAAACCGCGCCGCACAACACTTTGCTGGTGCTGGATGCAACAACCGGTCAGAACGCGCTGAACCAGGTCGATGTCTTCCGCAAGATCTCTGATGTTTCTGGCCTGGTGATGACCAAGCTTGACGGCACCGCCAAGGGCGGCGTGCTGGTGGCGCTGGCGGATAAGTTCGGCTTGCCCATCCACGCCATCGGCGTCGGTGAGCAGATCGACGACCTCGCGCCTTTTGACCCGGAAGACTTTGCCGCTGCACTAACCGGCCTGGAAAAAATCTGAATTTACATTCTGCCAGCTGAAACCCTGCGGTTGCGGCTGGACAAAGGGTTCAGATCCCCTTCTTCTGTCCGGAAATATCCCGGGGGTCCGGGGGCTGGCCCCCGGCGCTCTCGGCATTTTCCAGAAGGCATTTTGACGTGAGCGATTGGATCCTCTCCCTTGAAGGCACCGAGGCCGGCCATCAGGCCGCCATGGCCCTGGCCCTGCTGGCCGCCTTTCTCCACGCTGTCTTTGGCGCATTGCAGAAAGGCCGCCATGATCCGTGGCTGACCCGCGGCGCCATTGATGTCTCTTACGCGGCCATGGCGGCTCCCTTCGCCTTTTTCGTCGTGCCCTGGCCCGAGCCGCATATGTGGCCGATCTTTGCCGGGGTCTGGGTGATCCATGTGCTCTATAAGACCCTGCAGGGGTTCGCTTATACCAAGGGCTCTTTCACCGTGGTCTATCCGGTGGTGCGCGGCACCGGACCGCTGTTCGCGGTGATCGGCGCCTATATCCTGTTTGGCGAGACCTTCACCGCGATCCAGTGGATGGGGGTCGGGGTGCTGCTGGCGGGGATTTTCGGCCTGGCGGTCTATAATCTCCTGTACCTTGAAACCGCGCGCGAGACGCTGCGCGCGGCGCTGGTTCTGGCGCTGGGCTCGGGGCTTTTTGTGGCGCTCTACACCACCTATGACGCCTATGGTATCCGCGCCGCGGCGGATCCTTTCACCTTCCTGGCCTGGTTCTTCGTGATCGACGGGCTTACTTTCCCCTGGGTGGCCTTGCTGCGCTACCGCAGGATGGCAAATCCGCCCGCCCCCGGCCCGCTGATGCTGCGCGGTTTCTTTGGCGGTCTGGTGGCGTTCGGCTCCTTCGGGTCGGTGATGCTGGCCACACGGCTCGGCAAGGTGGGCGAGGCGGCGGTGCTGCGCGAAACTTCAACCGTTTTTGCCGCGTTGATCGGCTGGCTGGTGCTGAAAGAGACCGTCGGCCCGCGCCGCATTGCCTTGATGGCTTTGATCGCGCTGGGCGCCGTGATAGTGGAGATGGGCG
>CAJXHQ010000242.1 GCA_913054485.1 uncultured Paracoccaceae bacterium | reverse complement strand
CGAGGCCAGCATCACCCCCCAGCTGAACCAGTAAATGCCGCCATAGGCCATGAACACCAGCGCCAGCCCGGCATATTCCCAGATCAGCACCCGGCGCTCGCCGAAGTGGCCGACGGCTTTGCCCAGGAAGGGCGCGATCACCATGTTGATCACCAGGTTGGTGAGGTAAAGCCCAGTCAGCTCGTGCACGTCAAAAGCGAACTTCTCGACCATCATGAAGCCGGCAAAGACCACAAAGATCTGCCGCCGTGCACCGGCCATGAACTGCAGCGCATAATAGAGCCAGTAGCGTCTGCGCAGCACCATGGTCCGGTTTTGCGGCACCTCAGCCTCGAATTGCGGATAGGCAAAAAGCGCAAAGGCGGCGAGGCCGGCAGTCACCATACCGGCTGTCATGAAGACCACATTATAAGTCAGCCCCAGCGCTTCCCACATCAGCACGATCAGCACAAAAACCACCAGCGTCACGGCAGAGCCCACGCCCATCAGCCAGCCCAGCATCTGCGGCGCACGGCTCTTGGGCAGCCATTGCAGCTGCAGCGACTGATTCACGGTTTCATAGTAGTGAAAGCCAAGCGAGCTGAGGAAAGTCAGCATCAGGATGCCGCCCAGGCTTGGGAACCAGGCGGTGAAGGCGGTGGCGACCCCCAGCAGCACAAGAGAGATCATTCCCAGGACCTGCTCGCGCACAAACAGCAGAACCGCGATGACACCAATCGCCATGAAACCGGGGATCTCGCGGATGGTGTGCAACAGGCCGATGTCCGCCCCGTCAAAGCCTGCCGCTTCGATCACAAAGTTATTCAGCAGCGCATACCAGGCATAAAAGGCAATCGGCATCGAGGCCGCCATCAGAAACAAGAGCGCCTGCGGCCGCCGCCAAATCGGCAGCGAAGAGGACTCGGACAGGGGGAACAAGTGTCGCATCCCTTCGCCTTACGCCTGAATTGTGCGCTTGGACAGAGGGAAGAGCTGTATGCACACAAAGCCGTGCGCTGGCGCAGGGTAGCGGGAAGGCACCAGCTCCCCTTCGCGATTGACCCGCCGCCGAGAGTTCTGCCAGAGTTGCCGCACCGGGAAAACCGCACCATACGGGTATCATTCTGATGCAGCACAGGTATCTTCGCTCCTATGGACAATAGCTCACCCCTTGATGCCTATAAGCCGCCGCGGATTGCGGCGCTGATCGAAACTGCCGGCGTGGCGAAGGCAAGTCTGCCAACAGCGCAGATGCTGGTTCTGGCGATCCTGGCGGGCGCATTCATCGGCTTCGGTGCCGCAGCCTACACTGCGGTCATGACGGGGGCTGACCCGGGGTTCGGCCCGGCAAGAATGCTGGGCGGTGTCGTCTTTTCGCTGGGTCTGATCCTGGTGATTGTCGGCGGCGCAGAGCTGTTCACCGGCAACGCGCTGATGATCATGGCCGCGGTGGACAGAAAAATCTCCTTTGGGCAGCTTATGCGCAATTGGGGCGTGGTCTATCTGGGCAACCTGATCGGTGCGGCGGGGCTGGCATCGGCTTTCGGTTTCTCCGGTCTGCTGGATGCCCCGATGGGCAACACTGCTGTCAAGCTGGCTGAAGCAAAGGCAAATCTGCCAGCCGGAGAAGCCTTCGTCCGGGGGGCGCTCTGCAACGCTCTTGTCTGCCTTGCGGTCTGGCTGACCTTTGCCTCCCGCACCGCGGCGGGCAAAATCCTTGCGATAATCTGGCCGATCTCGGCCTTTGTCCTTCTTGGACTCGAGCATTCGGTGGCCAACATGTACTTCTTCCCGCAGGGCTGGGCCGCCGGTTCTGATGTAAGCTTCGGCGCGGCCACCGCGAACCTGATCTATGTCACCGCGGGAAACATCCTTGGCGGCGGCGGAGGCGTGGCTCTTGCCTACCGGTTTGCCTATCTGGGCCCTAGGGCAGGCATGAAATAAGGTCCGCCATTGGACAGAGCGGCCCCGGTTCGGCCCGAAAGCGGGAACTGCCGCAAGCTCAGAAAAAATTCTGCGGGTCGATGTCCACCGACAGCCGCAAATCGCCGCGCAGTTTTACCGGCGCGGTCCAGCGGCTGATCGCCTCCTGAAAGGGCGTGCCCTTGGCGGCTTTGACCAGCAGCCGCACCCTGTGGCGGCCGCGGACCCGGGCAATGGGGGCCGGGGCCGTGCCATATACCTGCACGCCGATCTGGCGCAGCGGCCCGTCGTTGCGGGCCAGCGCATTGCCCAGATCAAAGACCTGCGCCACATCCGTCCCTGACAGGATGATCCCCGCCATGCGCCCGTAAGGCGGCACGCCGGCTGCCTGACGCTCGGCCGCTTCGGCTTTCCAAAAACCTTCCTCATCCCCCGAAAGGATCGCGCGGATCACAGGGTGTTCGGGCTGAAAGGTCTGCAACAGCGCCTCGCCCGGCATGTCAGCGCGGCCTGCGCGGCCTGCGACCTGGCGCATCAGCTGGAAGGTGCGCTCGGCTGCGCGCAGGTCAGACCCCTGCAGGCCAAGGTCAGCGTCGATCACACCAACCAGAGTGAGCAGCGGAAAGTTGTGGCCCTTTGCGACCAGCTGGGTGCCAAGGATGATATCCGCGCCGCCCTCTGCGATCTCGCGGATGCGTTCTTTCAGCGCACGAGCCGTGCCGAACAGGTCGGAACTCAGAACCGTGATCCGCGCCTCGGGGAACAGGGCCGCGGCCTCCTCTCCCAGGCGTTCGACACCGGGGCCGACCGGGGCCATCTTGCCCTCGACCTTGCACGACGGGCAGGCGTCCGGCATCGGCTTGGTCTCGCCGCACTGATGGCACATCAGCCTTTTCATGAACCGGTGCTCGACCATGCGGCTGTCGCAATGGTCGCAGGCGACCTGGCTGCCGCAGGCGCGGCAGATGGTGACCGGCGCATAGCCGCGGCGGTTGAGGAACAGGAGAGACTGCTCACCGCGCTCCATCCGTTGGATCATCGCCTGTTTCAATGTGGGCGAGATCCAGGTGGAGGGCAGCATCTGCTCGGCGCGCATATCAATGGTGCGCATCTCGGGCAGTACGGCCGCGCCAAAGCGGGATTTCAGATCAACCCGCTTGTATTTTCCCGCTTCCGCATTGGCCCAGCTTTCCAAACTCGGCGTGGCCGAGGCCAGCACCACCTGCGCCGAGCACAGGGAGGCGCGCAGCACCGCCATGTCGCGGGCATTATACAGCACCCCGTCGTCCTGTTTATAGGAGGTGTCGTGTTCCTCATCGACGATGATCAGGCCGAGGTCCTGGAACGGCAGAAATAAGGATGAGCGCGCGCCCACTACCAGCTGCGCGCCACCCTGCCCTATCATGCGCCAAACCCGCCGCTTGGCCGTCATCGAGACGCCGGAGTGCCATTCGGCAGGTTTAGCACCGAACCGCGCTTCAACCCGATCGAGAAATTCTGCCGTCAGCGCGATCTCGGGCAGCAGCACCAGCGCCTGACGGCCCTTGCGCAGACAAGCCGCGACGTCCTCCAGATAGACTTCGGTTTTGCCCGATCCGGTCACGCCTTTCAGCAGGGTGGTGCCGTATTTGCCGCTCTCCACCCCCGCAGCAAGTTCCCCGGCGGCGGCGGCCTGATCCGTCGTCAGTTCCTTGCCCGGCATATCCGGGTCCAGTGCAGGGAAGGGCACGTCGCGGGGGGCTTCTTCTTCGACCAATACGCCCTGTTTAACCAGGCCTTTGACCACGCTGGAGGTGACGCCGGCCATGCCCGACAGCTCTCCGGGTGTGAAGGCCAGCCCGCCGTAGTCTTCCATCACCGCCAGCACTTTTTCGCGGGCCGGAGTCATGCGGCCGGGATCGCGGCCCCCCGGGCGCAGAATCTTGCGCATCGAGGGCGGATCGGACAGGCCCGGCGCGCGGGTCGCCAGACGCAGCATCGCGGGCATCGGGGTCAGGGTGTAATCAGCGCATTTGCCCAGCAAGAGCCGCATTTCGGTGCGCATCGGGGCCACGTCGAGCACCCGGTTCACCTTCCTGAGCTTGGACGAATCGAACCCGCCCTGCCCTGGCCCCCAGACCACGCCCAGAACTTTGCGCGGACCCAAGGGAACTTCGCAGTAAGCGCCAAGGAAACAGCCGCCCTCGGGGGCACGGTAATCCAGAAGCCGGTCAAGGGGTTGCGTGGTCAGCACCGCCACCCGTTCGCCTTCGTGGAAGTATTCCTGCCCGCTCACTGATCCGCCTCTCTGTCTCGGGGGTTTTTAATGCCCGTCCTTTCAGGTAAACGCTAGCGCAAACAGCATCCAGCCATCCAGAGGACACCGCCGATGAAATTCTTCATTGATACCGCCGACATCGAAGCCATTGCCGAGCTGAACGACTACGGCATGGTCGACGGTGTGACCACCAACCCCTCGATCATCAAGAAATCCGGCCGCGACATCATCGAAGTGACCAAGGAAATCTGCGATCTGGTCGACGGCCCAGTGTCCGCCGAGGTTACCGCCACCGACGCCGAGACGATGATTGCCGAAGGCCGCAAGCAGGTCGAAAACGCCGACAATATTGCCGTCAAAGTGCCGCTGACCTGGGACGGCCTCAAAGCCTGCAAGACCCTGACCGATGCCGGCCACATGGTGAACGTAACGCTCTGCTTCTCGGCCAATCAGGCGCTTCTGGCCGCCAAAGCGGGCGCGACCTTCATCTCGCCCTTCATCGGCCGGCTGGACGACATCAACCTCGATGGCATGGAGCTGATCGAAGACATCCGCACCGTCTATGACAACTACGGTTTCGAGACCCAGATCCTGGCCGCCTCGATCCGCAATGTGAACCACATCCTGGATTCGGCCCGCACCGGCGCCGATGTGATCACCGCACCGCCCGCCGTGATCAAGGCGATGGTGAACCACCCGCTGACCGACAAGGGCCTCGATGCCTTCCTCGCCGACATCAAAGCAGCAGACATCAAGATCCTGTAAGCCTGCACGCTGCGCGGAATGAAAACGGAGGCCCCTGCGGCCTCCGTTTTTGCTTTAGGGCGGGGCTCCCGCCGCCGCGCATGCCCCGGCGCGAAAGAGATTTCAAAATCTCTTGCCAAGGATTTTGCAAAACCCTTACGCCCGCCAGATTTGGCAGCGTTTGCCGTAAGCGCAGAAGATATGCTGAGAGGCGGTTCCGCGCGGGGGTCCCCCATAAGGCGCCAATCTTTGCCACATGTTGCCGCGCAAGGCTAAACCGTGCGCTGCGGGGTCCGTTGGCGCGCAACCTTGCGGCGGGTGCAGGCATCAGCCTGGTGCCGCAACCGCCGGTTTTTTTGGCAGCATTCCCCAACAGCCATGTTATAAGCGGATCAAAACAGGTCAGAGGCCCAACATGAGCAGCAAGGCAACACTGGAAGACAGCCTGCGACAGGCAATCCTGGAAAAACCCGATGCTGTTCTGGACGACCAGGGGCTGATGAACGCGCTTGTGGCCGCAAATGAACGCGCCATGGGGGCCAATATCGTCGATCTGCGCGGAATTGCCATGGAACGGCTCGAAGCGCGGCTGGACCGGCTGGAGGACACCCACCGCTCGGTCATTGCCGCCGCTTACGACAACCTGGCCGGGACCAACCAGATCCA
>CAJXHQ010000241.1 GCA_913054485.1 uncultured Paracoccaceae bacterium | reverse complement strand
GGCAATGAATACCCGTTCCTGAGCTGGATGAGCCAGGAAGGCATTTCCACTGAGGGCGGGGATGATGGTGTCACGGTTCTGAAACAGGGCTTCAACGTCGACCCCCTGCTGCAGCGCCAGGCCGACTGCATCTCTACCATGACCTATAATGAATACGGCCAGGTGCTGGATGCGGGCGTCGGCGAGGATGAGCTGGTCACCTTCAAATATGAGGATCAGGGCGTCGCGACGCTGGAAGACGGCATGTATGTGCTGGAGGAGAACCTTTCGGATGCCGCGTTCCAGGACAAGATGGTGCGCTTTGTGCGGGCCTCGATGAAGGGCTGGAAATACGCCGAAGCCAATCCAGGGGAAGCTGCGGGCATCGTGCTGGACAATGATGCCACCGGGGCCCAGACCGAGGCGCATCAGCAGCGCATGATGGGCGAAATTGCCAAGCTGACCGCGGGCAGCAACGGCGCGCTGGACCCGGCGGATTTTGACCGTACGGTGGCGACGCTGCTGGCTGGCGGGTCCGATCCGGTGATCACCCAGACGCCGGAAGGGGCCTGGACCCATGCCATCACGGACCTGGCGCTGAAGTAAGGCTCAGGTTGCATATTTGCATGTTTCGTAAAGAAGAGGATGCCACCCGTGCTGATCGGGTGGCATTTTTTCGTAAAATTACAGTGTTTTAGGGTCGGATAACCCGCATTGCACTTGGAGGGGTGTTGTTTAAGGTGAAATTGCCGCTAAAGTAGTAAAAGTAAGTTATCTTTTGTTATGAGTGCTATTGTACCGGAGTGTGACGATGACCGTAGGGCGTAAGTCCGGCAGGACGCAACTGCAGGGATCGTATCTTTTGAATATCGCATCGCGGCTGCCAGGGCGGCGGCGTTTGCAGCCGGCGGAGCAGCTGCCGCTTCTGCCTCTGTGCAATAGGGTTCTGAACAGGGTGCGTATCCGGCCGCAGGACCGGCAGGTCCTGATACTTGCCTCTCACGATGGCGGACTGCGCAGCCCGGCTCCGCATGATACGCTGCGGATCCATTTCGTGCGCCTTTCCGCAGATCAGGGCATTGAGCACCCGGACCTTCTGCTGGCGCTCTGCATGGGGGTGACGCATATCCTCTGGCAGCAGGCGCCCGCGGGTACCGGGGCGCGGGCCCAGAGGCAGGAGCGGCAGGTCTGTGAATACCTGGGCGGGCAGGGGCGGATAACCCTGTTCAGCACGTCGGATGACCTGCGCGCCGCGCTTGCAGATCTTGCATTTTTGCCGCTTGAGGAGGCGCCAGTTCCGGCCGGGCAGCCGCCGGTCCGGGAGACCCGGAGGGATACGGCGCGGGCCTGTGGCCGGTTTCTTCTGTCAAATAGCCAGGGCCCGGTGCCGTTGCCGGATTTCGCGCCCTACGGCCGGGTCCAGATCGCAGAGGATGCCTGCTCTGGCTGCCACAGCTGCGTCTGGTTGTGTCCCGTCAATGCATTGGTGCTGACCCCGGGGAGCCGCGGCATTTCCCTGCGCGAAAGCGATTGTATCCAATGCGGAATGTGCCGGGCGGCCTGTCCTGAGGCGGCAATTGAGCTGCAGCCGAGGCTGAACCTTGACCGTGCCGCCGAGCGTCTGCGGCCGGCTCAGACGGAGGCACAGTATCCCTGCAGTGTCTGCTGCGCCCCTGTGGCTCCGCTTGGCATAGTGGAGCGGGTTCTGGAGCGTCTCAAATCCGGAAGCCTGTTTTCCGCCACCGTTGATGCGGCCCTGGAGATCCGGATGTGCAGCACATGCCGGACCGCAGGCCGCCGGGGCACAGAAGCGGATCACCCGCCTTCCGCCTGCGGTTTTCCGGCTCTTGATGGCTGAGGCCGGGCAGCGGCAGCTCAGCTTTGTTCCAGGAAACCGCCATACTGGCCGCGCTTGAACAGCAGCCCCTTGCCGGGGCGGGCTGCAACCTGCAGCACTTCTCCGATAACGATCGTGTGGTCGCCTGCGTCGTGGCAGGCGTGGCGGCGGCAGTCGAACCGGGCCAGGCAGCCAGCAATGGCGGGTGCGCCATCGCTGTTCGGCACCCAGTCAACAGCGTCGAAATCATCGCCTTGCCGCGCAAAACGCTGGGCCAGCGGCAGCTGGTCTTCTGCCATCACGTGAAACGCAAAGCGCTCGGCCTGCATAAAGGCGTCATGACGCAGCGAGGTTTTGGCCGGGCACCACAGCACCAGCGGCGGCGCCATCGAGACCGATGTGAAACTGTTCACGGTGATCGCGGCGGGGCCGTGCGGGGTCTGAATGGTGACCACGCCCACGCCGGTGCCATAGGCGCCCAGGGCATCGCGGTAGGCGCGGGCCGTTTCCGGGCCCGGAACAAAGGTGGTGTCGGACATGCGCGCGTCTCTTCATTTAGAACGGCAGAGAGGTGCCATGCACGCAGGCCTTTGTCCACCATGTTCCGCAGCCCGGGCTAATTCAGATCTTCCAGCAGCCGCCCGTGTTTGCGGGTCTCGGCGATCACCGCGTCCAGCGTGGTCAGACCGCGCGCCTGCAGCATCGGCAGCATTGCCGACAGGGCAGCCGCGGTGGCACGGGCATCACCCAGTGCGGTATGGCGGTCCTCGGGCGGCAGCACCACCCCCAGCCGCTCGCAGAGCGCATCCAGCGTATGCACCTCTGTGGTGCCGAAGAGCACCGCGCTCAGCAGCACCGTGTCGAGGATCGGGTGATCCCAGTGCACGCCGGTGCGGGCCGCATGGCGGCGCAGGAAGGCCATGTCGAAGGGGGCATTATGGGCGACCAGCACCGCGCCAGAGGCAAATTGGTGAAAGCTCTTGCCCGCAGTTGTGAAATCCGGGGCTCCTGCAACCATGGCATCGCTGACCCCATGCACCCTGGTGGATGCCGGCGGGATCGGCCTGCCTGGATCGACCAGGGTGTCAAACACCTCGCCCGGCACCGGCTTCGGACCCAGCATCCTGAGCGCGCCGATCTGCACCACCGCGTCCTTATGCGGCAGAAGCCCGGTGGTTTCAGTGTCGAAGACCACATAGGGCAGGGCTGTCAGGGCCCGGGCGTCGCCGCCCGGGACGGCGCCGTCCATCAGCGCCAGGTCATAGACCAGCGGGCGGGCTGCCTCGGGGGGGATGCCGGATTCGGTCCCGTCGATAATGATCAGGTAGCCCGGCGCGCCGGTGAGCGGCATCAGCCGCAGCGAGAAGGTCACCGCGCCGCCATGGCCTTCTGCGGTGCAAGGGATCTCGCCGCCGGGGGCGCCCAGCTGCGCATGGGCTGCTGTCAGTGGGGCCGGGTCGAGGTAATCCGCCAGCGGCGCCATCAGCCGCGGCGGGGCAGCCTGCGACAGGGCCGCGGCAGCCTGGCGGTCATACATGGCGATGCGGTGGTCCGGGGTGGCGATGATCATCGCCAGGGGGATGTCGCTCAACAGATCTGCCAGCCGGTCGCGCTCGGCTTTCAGCTGCGTGGTTTTTGCGGCGATTTCCTGTTCGGTGTCCTCAGAAGCGGTGCGCAGCCGGTCCGCCAGCCCTTCAGCCGCAGGGGCCAGATCGCCGAGGTGACGCGCTTCGCTTCGGTCCAGCCCGGCCGCGGCACCGGTCTGGGCGCGGGCCCGCAGGCCGGCCGCCAGCCGTTCGACCGGCAGAGCGATATTGGCGTCAAACAGCCGCCAGATGGCGGCGCAGAGCCCGGTCAGCCCGAATCCGGCGATCAGTCCGGCGGTCACAAAACCGCTGGGCACCCCGGCGCTGGGGACACGGGTAAACCCGGCCCAGAACGCGGCCGCGGTGATTGCGGCCGCGAGCGCCGCCATCAGCGCGAAAAACAGAAACGTGCGCAGGCGCAGGCTGAGCTTGGGCGGTGTCATCCGGTCTCCCCGCAGACTGTTTTCAGCAGCCCGTCAGCCGCGTCCGGCAGGGCCCATTGCAGGCCTTCGGCGCTGCCGTCGGAATTGAACACCGTGCCGGGCGGCACCGCCGCGCGGCGCCCGCCGGCGCAATCAAACATCACCGGTATCATGTTCACCGGCGCCCAGCGGCCAAAGAAGTAGACATCCGCCAGCACCTGCTCGGGCTGGCCGGGGTGGCTCTGGCGCGAGGTGACGTCCACCGCGGCAAAGCGGCTGACATAGGGCACCGCATAGGTCCATGGCCGGTAGAGGCTGGTTTCCGGCACCGCTTCGGCGATCACCAGCCCGTCGGGCAGCGGTTCCGCGGTGCGGCTGTACCAGCTGTACTCCGAAGAGATCGTCACTGCGATCATCGCCAGCCCGGCTGCCACCGGTGCCAGCCAGCGCGGCAGCCGTCCGCGGGTGGCCCGGTTGACCACCATCACCACGCCCGCGGTGGCGATGCCCGCAAAAATCACCCCGATCAGTTCCAGAAACATGTCTGCTCTCCTGCGTTACGGCCCGAAGGCGCGCCCGCTTTCATCTTTTCCCAAATACTCCCGCCGGAGGCTCCGGCGGCAGCCGTCCGTCCTGCCGCTGATGCAGCGCACAACGGCTTCACTTTCCAGACACGGCCGGTGCCGGCAGAAACAACCGGATCACCGGTGCGGGGTCTCATCCAAGCATACCTTTGCCGTGCCCCAGCGCCGATTGCAGGGTTTTCACCACCACAAAGGCATCGCGCAGGTGGCTGCGCTCGAAATCCGACAGATCGGCCGGCGTCAGGTAGTTGTCCGGCGCGCGGCCTGCGCGGATCGCTTCGGCCTGGTGCTCCAGCCGGGTCTGGGCAATGAAGTCATAGGCATCCAGCAGATCGCGCGCTCCGGTCGGGCTGAGCACGCCGGAGCCTTGCGCGCCCTGCAGCCGGGCGCGGGTGTTGACGGCCGCCAGCCGCCCCTGCAGCGCGCAGATGCGGCCGAGATCCACCACCGGCACCACGCCGGCGTGTTTCATGTCCAGCGTGTTGCGGTGTTCGCCCGAGCGGATCGTGGCGAGCCCCCGCAGCAGCCCCAGCGGCGGGCTGTGTTTCAGCGCGTTGGACACCATATGCGCCACAAAGATCGAATTGGCGGCGGCGGCCTCCAGTGTTTGTTTCTGCAGCCCCTCGAACAGCGCGGGATCGCCGCCGATCGGGCGCAGGTCGAACATGACCGAAGCCAGCATCTGCGCTTCCGGGTCCGGGCTGGCGATCCAGTTGGCGAAATAGCCGCGCCAGACCGCAAGCGGCTGCTGCCAGCGCGGGTTGGAGGCCATCATGTCGCCGGGGCAATAGACATAGCCGCAGGTGTTCAGCCCGTCGCAGACAAACTTCGCCAGATCTTCGAAATAGGGTTTTTGGCCATCGGTGACGGCATCGTCGAGGATCAGGCAATTGTCCTGGTCCGATACGCCGGTCTGCTCCTGACGGCCCTGGCTGCCGCAGGCGAGCCAGAGGTAGGGCACCGGTGCCGGTCCCAGCTTGTCTTCCGCCAATGCCAGCAGGCGGCGGGTGGCGGCGTCGGCGATATCGGTGATCAGCCGGGTCACCACCTCATGCCTGTTTCCCCCGGCCACCAGCTGAACAAGCAGCTGAGGAATGCGTGCGGTGACTTTGGCCATCTCAGGGATGCTTGAGGCGTGTGCAATTTCTGACACCAGTTCGGC
>CAJXHQ010000240.1 GCA_913054485.1 uncultured Paracoccaceae bacterium | reverse complement strand
GGCTACTGCGTCGGCGAGCCGTGGAACCAGCAGGCGGTCTTCAAGGGCATCGGTGTGCCGGTGATCACAGACTACGAGATCTGGAAGAACAACCCGGAAAAGGTCTTCGGCATCACCGCCGAGTTTGCTGAGAAATACCCCAACACCACTGTCGCCGTGACCAAGGCGCTGATCCGCGCCGCGATCTGGCTGGACGAGAATGACAACGCCAACCGCGAGGCGGCGGTGGAGATCCTGTCGCGCCCGGAGTATGTCGGCGCAGACTATGACGTCATCGCCAACTCGATGACCGGCACCTTTGAGTATGAGAAGGGCGACAAGCGCGAAGTCCCGGACTTCAACGTCTTCTTCCGCTACAACGCCACCTACCCTTTCTACTCCGACGCGGTCTGGTACCTCACGCAGATGCGCCGCTGGGGGCAGATTGCCGAAGCCAAGTCCGACGCCTGGTTTGATGAGACCGCCCGGACATCTATCTCGCGGCCGCCCGCCACCTGGTCGAAGAAGAACTGGCCGCTGAGGCCGACTTCCCCTGGGACAGCGATGGCTACAAGGCCCCGACCCCGGCGGAAGACATCATCGATGGCATCGCCTTCGACGGCAAGATCCCCAACGCCTATCTCGACAGCCTGCCGATCGGCCTGAAAACCGGCCAGACCGTCTCCGGCAACGAGGTGCAGGGCTAACCGCCCTAACAGTCTGACCAGACAGGCCTAACGGGATGGCGGGCGGGGCGATGCTCCGGACACGGAGCGAGCGGCGCCGCGCCATCCCACAGAAAGACCCATCAAGGACCACAGAGATGACACTCGCAGATCCCCAATTCAACGAAGACAAGGCGCGCGAAGACCGCCGCGCCCGGCTCTTCACCCGTATCAACGCCGCCGACAAATGGTTCCAGGTGCTGGGTCTCGCCTGGCTGGCACCGCTGATGAAGGCCGCGGCCGGCGACAACCCCCGCGCCCAGCTGAAGGACGTCTGGCGCCTCCTTGGTGTGCCGCTGCTGGCGATCTGCGTCTTCCTGATGCTCTGGGCCAACCTGGCCCCCAAGGTGCAAACCTCGCTCGGCGCCATTCCCGGCCCGGCGCAGGTCTGGGTTGAGGCAGTCAACCTGCACGAGGACGCCCAGAGGAAAGCCGCCAAACAGGCCCAGTTCGAAGAACGGCTGGAGCTGCGCAACGAACGGCTGATCGCCGCCGGTAAGGCTGATCAGGTCAAAACCATCGCCTATACCGGCGCGCCGTCTTATTACGCGCAGATCTGGACCTCGATCAAAACCGTCTTCTTCGGCTTCCTGATCGCCGCCGCCGTGGCCATCCCGCTCGGCATCGTGGGCGGGCTGTCGCCCACCGCAAGTGCGGCGATGAACCCGCTTATTCAGATCTTCAAACCGGTCTCGCCGCTGGCCTGGCTGCCGATCGTCACCATGGTTGTCTCGGCGCTTTACGCCACCAATGACGGGTTCTTCGCGAAAAGCTTCCTCACCTCGGCAATCACCGTGACGCTCTGTTCGCTCTGGCCCGCCCTGATCAACACCACGCTGGGTGTGTCCTCCATCGACAAGGATCTGATCAGCGTCTCCAAGGTTCTGAAAATGAACACCTGGACCAAGATCACCAAACTGGTGCTGCCCTCGGCCCTGCCGCTGATCTTCACCGGGTTGCGCCTGTCGCTTGGCGTCGGCTGGATGGTTCTGATCGCGGCCGAAATGCTGGCCCAGAACCCCGGTCTTGGCAAATTCGTCTGGGACGAGTTCCAGAACGGTTCCTCCTCCTCGCTTGCCCGCATCATGGTCGCTGTCCTCACCATCGGCATCATCGGCTTTCTGCTGGATCGCGTGATGTATGCGCTGCAGTCCCTCTTCACCTTCACGGACCAGCGGTGACATCATGAGCTTCCTGACATTCAACAATGTGAACAAAGGCTTCGGCGAGGGGCTGAACCGCGCCGAGGTTCTGAAAGACATCAATCTCGACGTGAAGGAGGGCGAGTTTCTGGCCATCCTCGGCTTCTCGGGCACCGGCAAATCTACTTTGATGAACCTGGTTGCCGGGCTTGAGACGCCAGACACTGGCAGCGTCACTTTCAAAGGCGCACCCGTCAAAGGCCCGGGGCCGGAGCGCGGGCTGGTGTTCCAAAGCTATTCGCTGATGCCCTGGCTCACCGTCACCGGCAATGTGATGCTGGCGGTGAACTCGGCCTTCCCGAAGCTCTCCAAGGCAGAGCGCGCCGAAAAGGCGGCGCATTACATCCAAATGGTGGGCCTGTCCCACGCCGCCTCCCGCCGCCCGGCGGAGCTGTCGGGCGGCATGCGCCAGCGGGTCTCCGTGGCGCGGGCGCTTGCCCTGAACCCCGAGGTGCTGCTGCTGGACGAGCCGCTCTCGGCGCTGGACGCGCTGACCCGCGCCAATCTGGCGGATGAGATCCTGACCATCTGGGAGCAGGACAAGAAGACCTGCATCCTGATCACCAACGATGTGGACGAAGCGATCCTGCTGGCCGACCGCATCGTGCCGCTGAACCCCGACGGTACATTGGGCCAGCCTTTTGTGGTCGGCATCCCCCGCCCCCGCGACCGGATGGAGATGAACACCCACGAAGGCTTCAAAGCCCTGCGCGCCGAGGTCACCGGCTACCTGATGGACGTCGGCGTTGAGGCCAAGGTGGAAGGCACCCGGAGCCTGCCCGACGTGACCCCGATCCACGGGCTGCCCACCGCAGTGAAGGAAGCCACCAAGGGCGCGATCGAGCAGCGCTTCCTCGACTTCTCGCAGCTGCACAAGGTCTACCCCACCCCCAAGGGACCGCTGACTGTGGTCGAAGACTTCAACCTCAAAATGAACCGGGGTGAGTTCATCTCGCTGATCGGACACTCAGGCTGCGGCAAGTCCACGGTGCTGACCATGGCGGCCGGCCTGAATGAAATCTCCAAGGGCGCGATCCGTCTGGATGGCCGCCACGTGCAGGGCGCTGACCCGGAACGCGCCGTGGTCTTCCAATCACCGAACCTCTTCCCCTGGCTGTCGGCGAAGGAAAACGTCGCCATCGGCGTCGACAAGGTCTACCCCCGCGCCAGCCAGGCCGAGCGGCAGGAGGTGGTGGAATACTACCTCGAACGGGTTGGCCTCGGCGATGCGATGGACCGCCCGGCGCATTCGATGTCCAACGGCATGAAACAGCGCGTCGGCATTGCGCGGGCCTTTGCCCTTTCCCCGAAACTGCTGTTGCTGGATGAACCCTTCGGCATGCTCGACAGCCTCACCCGCTGGGAGCTGCAGGAGGTTCTGATGGAGGTTTGGTCACGCACCAAGGTAACCGCCGTCTGCGTCACCCATGATGTAGACGAGGCGATCCTTCTGGCTGACCGCGTGGTGATGATGACCAACGGCCCGCAGGCCACCATCGGCAAGATCGTCGACGTCGACCTGCCCCGCCCGCGCACCCGCAAGGCGCTGCTGGAACACCCCGATTACTACACCTACCGCCAGGAAGTGCTCGATTTCCTCGAGGAATACGAGCACGGCGCAAAGCCCAAGCCAAAGGCAGAGCCCCAGGCGCCTGCCGTGGCAGCGGAGTAAGACTATGAGAAAGAAACTGATCATCATCGGCGCCGGAATGGCGGCCGGCCGGATGCTGGAGCATCTTTATGAGGCGGGCCAGGACTGGGACGTGACCCTGTTCAACGCCGAACCGCGAGGGACGTATAACCGCATTATGCTGTCCCCGGTCCTGTCCGGCGACAAGACCTACGCCGAGATCGAAACCCATGATGCCGCCTGGTATGCCGAACAGGGTGTCACCTGCCGCTTCGGCGAGCGTGTGGTGGCGGTGGACCGCGCCGCACAGACCGTGACGGCGGAAAACGGCGATGTGCTGGGGTATGACAAGCTGGTCTTCGCCACCGGCTCCAACCCTTTCATCATTCCGCTGCCGGGCCATGATCTGGAAGGCGTCATTGCCTACCGCGATCTGGAAGACACTGAACGCATGATGTCCCTTGGCGCGGGCAGGAAAGCCGTGGTGATCGGCGGCGGGCTTCTGGGACTGGAAGCCGCCGCAGGCATGGCCGCGCGCGGCGTGGACGTGACAGTCGTACACCTCATAGGCCACCTGATGGAGCGCCAGCTGGACGAGGCGGCAGGCTACCTCTTGCGCAAGGCGCTGGTGGACAAGGACATCACAGTGAAATGCTCCGCCAACTCCAAGGAGATCCTTGGCGAGGATGGCCATGTGAAGGCGCTCATGCTGGACGACGGGACCGAATTGCCTTGTGATCTCTTGGTCATGGCCGTCGGCATCCGCCCCAATACCCAGCTCGGCAAGGACACCGGCCTCGCCGTGGGACGCGGCATCCATGTGGATGACCAGATGCTCACCTCGGACGAAAATATTCTTGCGATCGGCGAATGCGTCGAACACGACGGCGCGGTCTTCGGACTGGTCGCCCCGTTGTTCGATCAAGCCAAGGTCGCCGCTGCCACTCTGGACGGCGAAGCGGCACAGTTTGTGCAGAAAGACGTCTCGACCAAGCTTAAAGTGACCGGCTGCGATCTCTTCTCGGCCGGCGATTTCGAGGGCGGTGAGGGCACTGAGGACATCATTTTCCGCGACCCCTCCCGCGGCGTCTACAAACGGCTGGTGATCCGCGAGGACAGGATAATCGGCGTGGTTATGTACGGCGACACGGCTGATGGAAGCTGGTTCTTTGGCCTGATGAAGGACGGCACGGATATTGCGGAGATGCGCGACACGCTGATCTTCGGCCCAGCCTATCAGGGAGGATCCGCCGCGGACCCTCTCTCAGCCGTTGCAGCCTTGCCGGATGATGCGGAAATCTGCGGTTGCAACGGCGTCTGCAAGGGCACCATCGTTCAGGCCATCGAGGGCGGCGCCTCCGACATCCCCGCGCTGAAGGCCACCACCAAGGCCAGCGCCTCCTGCGGCACCTGCACCGGGCTGGTGGAACAGCTGCTGGAAGTCACACTGGGCGACGATTATGCCGCCCCGGAGGCGCAGACAGTCTGCGGCTGCACCGATCTGTCGCACGAAGACCTCCGCCGCCTGATCAAATCGAAGGAGCTGAAGTCTCAGCCCGCCGTCTGGCAGGAGCTTGGCTGGACCACCCCCAACGGCTGCCACGTCTGCCGCCCGGCGGTGAACTTCTACCTGCTGGCTGACTGGCCGGTGGAGTACCAGGACGACCCGCAGAGCCGCTTTGTGAACGAGCGCAAACACGCCAACATCCAGAAAGACGGCACCTTTTCGGTCGTGCCACGTATGTGGGGCGGCATCACCAATGCCACCGAGCTGCGCGCCATTGCCGATGCGGCGGACAAATACGGCGTGCCCACAGTGAAGGTGACCGGCGGCCAGCGCATCGACCTTCTGGGCGTGAAGGGCGAGGATCTGCCTTACATCTGGGCCGATCTGAACAAAGCCGGGATGGTCTCGGGCCACGCCTATTCCAAAGGTCTGCGCACGGTGAAAACCTGCGTCGGGTCTGATCATTGCCGCTTTGGCACTCAGGACTCGACAGGCCTTGGCATCAAGCTGGAACGCGCGCTCTGGGGCAGCTGGA
>CAJXHQ010000239.1 GCA_913054485.1 uncultured Paracoccaceae bacterium | reverse complement strand
TGTGGTACAACGCCCCGCCAGCCGCCGTGTTCATGGGCGACACCGGATCGCTGGCTCTGGGCGGCGCATTGGGCGCCATCGCACTGGTCATCAAGCACGAGCTGGTTCTGGCCATTGTCGGCGGTCTGTTCGTGGTTGAGGCGCTGAGTGTGATCATTCAGGTGCTTTATTACAAACGCACTGGCAAGCGGGTGTTCCTGATGGCGCCGATCCATCACCATTACGAGAAAAAGGGCTGGGCCGAGCCGACCATCGTGATCCGTTTCTGGATCATCTCGCTGATCCTGGCAATGATCGGTCTGGCGACATTGAAGGTACGGTAAGATGTTACCCTACGCCCAGCCGCAAGGCTGGGCACTGCCTTTGGTAGGGTAAGCACCATTCTTTCAGGGTGTCCCGACGAGCCCGCTTGCAATCCCTTACCCCGCCGGTGCACTGTGCCGCCGAATTCACGAGATTAAGGAAAGGGCGCGCGGATGATCCCGGTTTATGGATTTTCAGGGGCCAATGTGGCGGTTCTGGGCTTGGGGCGATCCGGCCTGACCACGGCGCGGGCGCTGCGGGCAGGGGATGCCACGCCGATCTGTTGGGACGACAACCCAGCCGCGCGCGAGGCGGCTGAGGGCGAGGGCTTTGCCTGCCGCGATCTGCACAAGCAGGGGGCGTTTGATGACGTCGCCTCGCTGATCGTCTCGCCCGGTATTCCGCATCTCTATCCAACCCCCAACCCAGTGGTACGTGCTGCGCTTGATGCCGGCGTGCCGGTGGACAATGATATTGGCCTTTTCTTCCGCTCAGTCTCGACATCGCAGTGGGACAATTACGAACGCATCCCGCAGATCGTGGGGGTGACCGGGTCCAACGGCAAATCCACCACGGTCGCGCTGCTGCACCACATTCTGGAAAGCGCGGGCAAAGAGGTGCAGATGGCCGGTAACATCGGTCGTGGCGTGCTGGATATAGATCCGCCCGGTGACGGCGGTATCGTGGTGCTGGAGCTGTCGAGCTACCAAACCGAACTGGCCCGCGCGATGACCCCGGATGTGGCGGTGTTCACAAACCTGTCGCCTGACCATCTGGATCGACACGCAGGGCTGGGCGGTTACTTTGCCGCCAAACGTCGCCTCTTTGCCGAAGGCGGCCCCGATCGCGCGGTCATTGGCGTTGACGAGGACGAGGGCGTGTTTCTGGCTGGGCAGCTATCCATGGGCGCGGCCGATGATCGAGTGATCCGGGTGTCCTCGGGCCGTAAGTTGGCTGGTTCGGGCTGGAATGTCTTTGCCCGCAAGGGGTTCCTGTCGGAATACCGCAAGGGGCGGCAGGCCGGATCCATTGATCTGCGCGCCATGACCGGGCTGCCGGGGGCGCACAACCATCAGAACGCCTGCGCCGCCTATGCTGCCGCACGCACACTTGGGCTGGCCCCGCGCATGATCGAAGGCGCGCTGGAAACCTATCCCGGCTTGCCGCATCGCAGCCAAATCATCGCTGATCAGGATGGCGTGCGTTATGTGAATGACAGCAAGGCCACCAATGTCGACAGCGCGGCCAAGGCGCTGAGCGCGTTCAAGAAGGTCCGCTGGATCTGTGGTGGGCTGGAAAAGGATGGCGGGCTTGATGCGCTGAAAGGGGCCACTGGCTCGGTGCAGAAGGCCTATGTGATCGGGCGCGAGGCGGCGAATTTTGCCATGCAGCTGGATGTTGAGGCTAAGGTTTGCACGACAATGGCCGAGGCGGTTGCGCAAGCGATGGCAGATGCGCAAGAGGGCGAGACTGTGTTGCTGGCTCCGGCAGCGGCCAGCTTTGATCAATACGACAGCTTTGAAAAACGCGGTGATGATTTTGCTGCTGAGGTCGAGAAGCGGCTGAACTAAAGGGTCTCGGGCCCGCTAAAGCAGATCAGCGTTTGGCGATGGCGGTGCCTGCAGCATGCCCTGATGACCAGGCCCATTGGAAGTTGAATCCGCCCAGCCAACCAGTCACATCCACAGCTTCACCAATGGCATAGAGACCGGGCACCGATTTGGCCTCCATCGTCTTGGACGACAGCGCGTCTGTGTCGATGCCGCCCAATGTGACCTCGGCGGTGCGGTAGCCTTCGGTGCCGGATGGGGTGAGCAGCCAGTTGGACATTTTGTGGCACAGATCCTGAAGCGCGGTGTCGGATTGGTCAGCCAGGCGGCCTTTGAGGTTGAATTCTTTTGCCAGATGGTCGACCAGACGGCCTGGCAGCAGGCGCGACATTTCAGTTGTCAGGTCGCGGCGTCCCACGGCTTGGCGTTGCTCGCGCAGCAAGTCGTACAGTGGTAGGTCTGGGATCAGGTTGACGGTGATCGTTTCACCTTCGCGCCAGTAAGACGACAGTTGCAACACCGATGGGCCAGACAGGCCACGGTGGGTGAACAGCAGCGCCTCGTCGAACGAGGTGCGGGCATTTGATAAGCGGGCGGGCAGGGCGACGCCTGCCAAGGGCTTGAACCGATCCTCGGAGAAGGTGAAGGGCACCAGCGCGGGGCGGGTCTCAGTCACAGGAAGATCAAACTGACGGGCAATGTCATAAGCAATCCCGGTGGAGCCCATCTTGGGGATCGACTTGCCGCCGGTGGCCAGCACCAGATTGCGGCAGGTCACCGTCTGAGCCTTGCCATCGCGTTCTAGGCTCACGGTGAAACCTTGTTCAGACTGCGTAACCGAGGTGATCGAGGTTTGCAGCCACAGCTCTGCTCCAGCCTGTTGTAGTTCCTCGACCAGCATGGCCACCACCTGTTTGGCTGATCCGTCACAGAACAACTGGCCAAGGGTTTTCTCGTGCCAGGCGATGTTGTGGCGGTCCATCAGTTCGATGAAATCCCATTGCGTGTAACGCGCCAGCGCTGACTTGCAGAAATGCGGATTGGCGGACAGAAAATTCTTGGCCTCGGCGTACATGTTGGTGAAGTTGCAGCGCCCACCGCCCGAAATCCGGATTTTCTCGCCGGGGTTGCGGGCGTGGTCTATCACCAGGGTGCCAGCTCCGGCGAAGCGGGCACACATCATGCCGGCCGCGCCAGCGCCAAGTATGAGGGTTTGATACAACATTGCCAGCCCATGGCGCGGAATCCCGCCAAAGGCAAGAGGAAGAGACTGGCCTGAATCGTCAATTTAGGGTAGGAATGTGGCAGAGATCCCGAAAACGGGGCGAAAATGAGGCACAGATTGGCGGTATTCCCATGACTGAAATGGTCTATGGCGCGGTTCCCACGCAAGTTGGTGAACCTATTCTTCCCAAATGGTGGCGCACAGTTGATAAATGGACTCTGTCCTGCATCCTGGGCCTGTTCATCGTTGGCTTGTTGCTGGGGCTTGCAGCTTCGGTGCCGCTGGCGACGCGCAACGGGTTGAGCAATTTCCACTACGTAGAACGCCAGGTGGTGTTTGGCTCGGCTGCGCTACTTGCGATGGTTTTAACCTCGATGATGTCGCCGACGCTGGTGCGACGGCTGGCGGTGATGGGGTTTGCCTTTGCCTTTGTGGCGCTGGCCTTTCTGCCGATTTTTGGCACTGATTTTGGCAAGGGTGCTGTGCGCTGGTACAGTCTAGGCTTTGCCTCGGTGCAGCCATCGGAGTTCCTGAAGCCCGGTTTTGTTGTAGCCGCCGCCTGGATGATTGCGGCCAGTCAACACATCAATGGCCCTCCGGGTAAACTGTGGTCCTTTGGGCTTTGCATCACTGTAGTGCTGATGCTGGCGATGCAGCCAGACTTTGGTCAGGCCTGTCTGGTGCTGTTTGGCTGGGGCGTGATGTACTTCGTGGCCGGCGCGCCGATGCTGCTGCTGGCTGGTATGGCGGGGGCGGTGATCCTTGCTGGAATGTTCGCCTACGCCAACTCTGAACATTTTGCGCGCCGTATCGACGGCTTCCTGAACCCTGATGTCGATCCGACCACCCAGATGGGCTATGCCTCCAACGCGATCCGCGAGGGCGGGCTGTTTGGTGTTGGTGTCGGCGAGGGGCAGGTGAAATGGTCGCTGCCCGATGCGCATACCGACTTCATCATCGCCGTTGCAGCCGAGGAATTCGGCCTGATGCTGGTGCTGGTGGTGATCGCGCTTTATGCGACCATCGTGATCCGCTCGCTGACCCGGCTGATGCGGGAGCGCGACCCCTTTACCCGGCTGGCGGGCACCGGTCTGGCCTGCATGTTCGGTGTGCAGGCGATGATCAATATGGGCGTGGCCGTCCGGCTGCTGCCCGCCAAGGGCATGACGCTGCCCTTTGTCAGCTACGGCGGCTCTTCCCTTATCGCGGGCGGCATTGCGCTGGGCATGCTCTTGGCCTTCACAAGAACCCGTCCGCAGGGCGGGATTGCAGATTACCTGCGCGGCCGCGGGCGCGGCTGACGCTTCAGGAACGAGTAAACGGATATGACACAGAAGCTTCTCCTCATGGCGGCAGGCGGCACCGGCGGGCATATGTTCCCCGCACAGGCGCTGGCTGAGGCCATGCTGAAGCGCGGCTGGCGGGTGAAACTGTCAACGGACGCGCGCGGTGCGCGCTACACCGGCGGCTTCCCGCATTCGGTTGAGATCTCTCAGGCCTCCAGCGCGACCTTCGCGCGGGGCGGGCTGCTGGCGAAAGCCATGGTGGGGCCGAAGATCCTTGGCGGCACCCTGTCGATGATGGCGCAGATGCGCCGCGACCGCCCGGATGTGGTGGTGGGCTTTGGCGGCTACCCCTCTATTCCGGCGCTGGGGGCGGCGACGCTTCTGGGCCTGCCGCGGATGATCCACGAGCAGAATGGCGTTCTGGGCCGGGTGAACCAGCTTTTCGCCAAACGGGTGGATCACGTGGCTTGCGGCGCCTGGCCGACCGAACTCCCTGAAGGAGTTGATGGAATTCACGTCGGCAACCCGGTGCGCAGCGCCATTCTGGAACGTGCGGCTGCAGGTTATATCGCCCCCGGCGATTATCCGATGTCTGTGCTGGTCATGGGCGGCAGCCAGGGCGCGCGCATCCTGAGCGACGTGGTGCCGGGCGCGATTGCGGCCTTGCCGGAAGGGATCCGCCAGTTTGTCCGGGTCGCCCATCAGGCCCGCGACGAGGACATGGCGCGGGTGCAGGAAGCCTATGCCGCAGCTGGCATCGATGCGGATGTGCAGACCTTTTTTACCGATGTGCCCAACCGGATGAGCGAGTGCCAGCTGGTGATCTCGCGTGCGGGGGCGTCCTCGGTTGCGGATATCAGCGTGATCGGCCGCCCGTCGGTGCTGATCCCTTTTGCCGCCGCGACCGGCGATCACCAAACCGCCAACGCCCGCGCGCTGGTTCAGGCCGGCGCTTCCGTGCTGATACCGGAAAGTGCACTTGACGTTTCCTCGCTCAGCGCGCAAATCGCGGCGGTTCTGAGCAACCCGCAGGCGGCCGGCATGATGGCCGCCGCAGCATTGAGCGCCGGCGTGCCGGATGCCACCGACCGTCTGGTGGCCCTGGCCGAGCAGCTCGCCACGGAAGGATGAGTATATGAACCCTGCAACCAAACTGCCCGGTGACGTCGGCCCGATCCATTTTGTGGGGATCGGAGGCATCGGCATGTCTGGCATTGCC
>CAJXHQ010000238.1 GCA_913054485.1 uncultured Paracoccaceae bacterium | reverse complement strand
CGCAACCCTGCGCGAGCTCAGCTCTGCCGCCTTTGCGATTGCCATGGTCGGCCTGCTGGAAGCCATGTCCATCGCCCGCGCGATCTCGATGAAATCGGGACAGATGGTGGACGGCAATAAGGAGTTCATCGGCCAGGGCATGTCCAATACCGTGGGCAGCTTCTTCCAGTGCTACCCGGGCTCAGCGTCTTTCACACGTTCGGGTGTGAATTTCGATGCCGGCGCGCAGACGCCGCTGTCAGCGGTCTTTGCTGCTGGCTTCCTGTTCCTGATCCTGCTGCTGGTCGCGCCCTGGTTCGCCTATGTGCCGATCCCGGCGATGGCAGGGGTGATCCTGCTGGTGGCCTGGCGGCTGATCGACTTCAAGGAAATCCGCCACATCCTGACAACCTCGTCATCGGAAACCGCGATTGCCGCGGTCACCTTCTTCTCGGCCATGCTGATCGACCTGGAATTTGCCATCTACTCCGGTGTGTTCCTGTCGCTGGCGCTGTTCCTCAACAAGACCTCCAAGCCGTTCCTGGGCATCGGCGCACCGGATCCGAGCACCCCCCAGCACATGTTCCGCAACGCCGCGCAGTTCAATCTCGATGAATGCCCGCAGATCATGATTGCCCGGCTGGACGGGCCGCTTTATTTCGGCTCGGTCGAGTTCCTGCGCCGCCAGTTCCGCAAACTGGAACGCGAACGGCCGCAGCAGAAACACATAATTTTCATTGCCAAGGGCATCGGCGAGATCGACATGCCCGGCGCCGATCTGCTGATCGAGGAGGCGGAACGCCGGGCCAAGCGCGGCGGCGCCTTCCACCTGCAGACCAAGACTCCCCGCCTGCTGAGCAAACTGGCCCGCTTCAAGGTCATGAAAGAGCTGACCAAAGAGCATATCCACCTCAGCAAGGCCGATGCCATCGCCACCGCAGCGCAGGAGGTCGATCCGGAGGTCTGCCGCGGCTGCAAGCTGCGCGTCTTCCGCGAATGCGCGGGACTTCCCAAGCCGGACAACAGCTGACCCGAAAAGCGTGCCACCCTGTGGCACCTGGGATCTTTTTCCTTGCACTGCAAGCCGGTTGGCCTAGCCTGACGCCAGGAAACGCGCAGCCCTGCGAAAGGACCAGCGCAGGGGATATCCGGCTGCCGGCGCACGGCAGCCGCATTGGATTGAGGAGCCACGCACAATGGCAATCAAAAGCATTCTCTGCCCCTATACCGGCGAAGCCAACAGCGCCGCGGCGCTCTCATATGCGCTGAAAGCCGCAAAACATCACGATGCTTGGGTCACCGGCGCATTGTCACACGGTCCCGGCTATATCGAACGCCAGTTTGCCTCGATGGTTGGCGAACAGATCCTCGGAATGCTGCGCGAGCAGAGCGAGGAGTTCTACAAATCGATCCAGACCCGTTTCGACAAGGAAGTCGCGGCAGCGGGCTGGGGTGAAAAGTCCGAATTTGCCGAGTTCGAGGATCAGGAATACCAGGCGCTCTCCGCCTTTGCCCGCGGCTTTGACCTGGTGATCATCGGCGAGCATTCGACCGACATGAACGAATCCCACATGTCTCCGCACCCGGATATGCTGGCCCTGCAAAGCGGCCGGCCGGTGCTGATGATCCCGGATGATTTCCAAGGCAAGGAACTGTCCAGCCATGTGCTGATCGCCTGGGACGGCAAACGCGCCGCGGCCCGCGCCGTCGGTGAAGCGATGGTCATGCTGGAACAGAAGGGCAAGGTCACCCTGCTGACTGTCGGCGAGGACGCGGCCTCCAATATCGACGGTATCGGCGGCATCCGCACCCTGCTGACCCGCCATGGCATCGACACCAGCCACCTGCACCACGACAAGATGTCTGGCGGTATCGGCAAACACATTCTGGAAGCCGTGGACGAGGTCTCTGCCGAGATGATCGTCATGGGCGCCTATGAGCACAGCAAGTTCAGCCATGAATTCTTTGGCGGTCCGACCACCCATGTGCTGAAGAATTCCAAAGTTCCGGTGCTGCTGGTCCACTGACCGGCAGCGATCCGCGCAGAGCCTGAAGTTCCACGGGCGCCCTTTTGCCGGGGCGCCCGTTTTGCTGTGCAGTTTCACCGCTCTTTCATGACGTGGATCAATGAAACACCGCTGGAGATGCTCATATTCAGTTCATGGAATTTGTAAGAAAGGACGCTCCATGAGCTGGCAGGAAAAACTCCGCGGAACCCGCAAGGGTCTGCGCACTCTCAACGCGGCGATGCCGGAAACCGCACAGGCCTTCGGCGGGCTTGGCAAGGCCGTGAAGGACGGCGGCGTGCTGGATTTCAAGACCAAGGAATTCATCGCACTCGGGATTGCGGTTGCAGACAGGTGCGAGCCCTGCATTTCGCTGCACATAGAGGCGCTGGTGCGGGCTCAGGCCAGCCGCGACGAGATCGCTGATGTGCTTGGCATGACAATCCAGATGGGCGGCGGCCCGTCGATGATGTACGCCGCCAAGGCGCTGGACTGTTTTGACGAACTGACAGCCTGACGCGAGGCCCGGAAAACTCGACCCTTCCGGGCTAGCCCCGCTGCCCGCGCAGCTGCCGCAATCCATGTATAACGTCCCGGATCTGCGGCAGCGCCGGGTTGTCGGCCAGGAAAAGAGCCTTGCAGGTCAGCGCCAGTGGCGGGGCCTTCTGCACCAGGTGCAGCAGGCCCTGATCCAGCACATCACCGATCATGCTGCGTGGAAAATACCCGCAGCCGCCACGTTTCAGCAGGTAGCGCAGCCCCATGAGGGAATTGCCCAGCACGATATGCTGCGGCCCGCGCTCCGGCAGCACCCTTTGCAGATGCGCCTCATACTCCGCCCCGAACTCAAGGTTGATGAACAGCGGCAGTTCAATGCCCGGCGCCAGCACAAGCGGGCTTGAGGCCGCCAGTACCAGCTCCTCCGGGCCAAGGTCTTCCACCCCCAGCCGGGTGCCGCGCGGCACCTCGTTGACGATGGCAACATCCAGCAGACGCTGCTCCACCGCCTCTGCCATATTGATCGCGTGGTCGTAGTTCAGGGTGAAGGGAAGCTGGCCGCGCTCCTCTTCCAGCCAGACGGCTGTATCGACCAGCAGCGTGTCCCAGACCGACAGCTGCGCGCCAAGCCTCAGGGGCAGCTGCTCGGCCCGGCCGCTCACGCCTGCGGCGGCAAATTCCCAGGTGCGCAGCATCTGTTCCGCATGGGGCAGGAACTGCCGTCCCGCCGCCGACAGACGTGTGCCGCCGGGGCCGCGGTCAAATAGCACCGCGTTCAACGCGCGCTCCAGCGCCTTGATCCGCGCGCTGGCCGCGGTTTGCGTCACGTTCAGCTCCTCGGCGGCGGCGTGGAAACTGCCGCGCCGGGCGATGGCCAGAAAGGTCTGTAGGGCGTTCAGCTGCATGTAAGCAACTTCCTTGATCAGATCGAACAATTCAATTCGTTTTTCTGCTTATAACTTCACCGCTAGTTTGCCCGTCAGAACAACAGGAGACCGCAACCATGCTGGACAAGACCCGCAAACCCACCTGGACCAGTTTCGAAGAGGCCACCAAGGCCGACTGGGACGCCGTGATGGACTATGAGGAGGCCTATAACGCCGCCCTGCCCGAGCGTATCCTCGACGCCGTCCGCTCGCTGGACGAGGACTGGACCCCCTACCCGGTCAACCGCTACCAGCATTGTCTGCAAGCCGCGACCCGTGCCTATGAGGACGGGGCCGACGAGGAACTGGTGGTCGCCGCGCTGGTGCATGACATCGGCGATATCCTGTCACCCTACAATCACGGTGAATTGTCAGCCGCGATGCTGAAACCCTACGTGAGCGAAAAGACCCATTGGATCATGAAGCACCACTGCGTGTTCCAGGGCTGGTACTACAACCACCACCTCGGCGGCGACCGCAATGCGCGCGACAAGTACCGCGACAGCCCCTATTGGGAGGACTGCCGCTACTTCTGCCATGAATACGACCAGAAGGCATTTGATCCGGATTACCCGACAAAGCCGCTGGAGTTTTTCGAGCCGATGCTGCGCCGGGTGCTGGACCGCGGCAAAGGCCATATGGAACTGAACGAGACCGCCGCAAGCTGACGCGGTCAGTCGAACACTTCCTCCAGCGGGCCGCCCATGGCACCGCTGGGGGGCTTGGTTCCAAGGTAGGCGGCTATCGTCGGCGCGGCATCCGTTGTCCCGACACTGCGCATCACCCGCTGCGGGCGGATGCCCGGCCCCATGAAGATCAGCGGCACATGGGTGTCATAGCTCCACGGGGAACCATGGGCCGAAGCAACCGTCAGCCCGTCGAAATCGGCGACGAACCAATGCGGTTCAAAGACGATGTAGATATCGCCCGACCGGTCCTTATGAAAATTCGCCATCACCCGGTCCGTCACAGGCCCCGCGCTCACTGCCCCCGCCCGCAACGCTGTGCTGGAAATGGCAAAAGCAATGCCGGGCAGTTTTTCCAGCTCCTCCGAAAGCGCGGCCTCCACCGCGCGGGTATCCAGCCCCATCTCCCCCATCAGCGCATGGTCGAGATAGAGATAGGGGTTGGAGAAATTCCGGATCAGCCCCCAGCTGGCGCCGAATTCCTCTTTCATGCGGGTCATCCCCGGCGCTGTGCTCCGGGCCTGAAAGCTGAAGGTGTCCGCCTCGATCCCGAGGGTGGCCAGGAAGCCGGGATGTTCCGGCGCACCGTGGTCGGCTGACAGCACCACAAGGGTGTTTTCCAGACCGATCTTTGCGTCCACATGGTCCAGCAGCCCGGCCAGGGTCCGGTCCAGGCGGCGCAGGTTGTCCTCTGCCTCCAGGCTGGAGGGGCCAAAGAGATGGCCGACGTAATCGGTCGAGGAGAAGCTGACCGACAGGTAATCCGTCACCCCGTCCTGCCCTAGACCCTCTGCCTCGATCAGGGCTTCAGCAAAATCCGCCGTCAGGGCATCCCCGGCAGGGCTGAGCGTCAGCCGGGTGGTGAAATACTTGTCATCCTCGCCCCCCCAGCGGTGCGGGAACATGCGCCCGAACCCCGGGAAATCCGTTTCCCAGGGCTGGCCGTCGCGGCCGGCAAACTGATAGTCCGCAGGCTCACCGCCCAGCTCCCAGGCTTTCCCGGCATAGTTCTGCACCAGCCCTTTGGCGTGCCAGTCTTCCACCCAGCCCGGATAGTCCTGCCGGTAGAAGGTGGAAGTCACGAACCGCCCCTCGGCCTTGGAAAACCAATAGGCCTCGCCTGCGTGCCCGGCCATGGCAACGGCGCCGCGGTCCTTCACCGAAACCCCGAAAACCTTTGCCTCCGGCCCGAAATGCAGCGCGATCTCATCCGAGATGGTCGAGGACAGGATCACCCGGGGCGAGCGCCCGTCGGTGGTGGCAGCCCGCTGGGTCGGGTCGATCTCCGCCTGTGCATCAATGCCCGCGGCACCGGTCAGCGGGTAGTCCGGGTCCTGGATATTGTAGAACTGCGTGCCCGCCGCCCGGTCGAACCAGAGGTTGGCCACCATGCCGTGGACTGCCGGGACAGCCCCTGTGGCGAGAGTGGTGTGGCCGACGATGGTCTCCGTATTGGCATGCGGATGATGGGCGCTTTCAAACACCGCGCC